>VGTA01000939.1 GCA_016874875.1 Deltaproteobacteria bacterium
GGCGCGCCCATCGCAGTCCTCGTCGCGCCCATCGCACACATCCGCGCCCGCCGGCCCCACGAACCCCGCCCCGCCGCACGCGCCGAGCGTGGCGTCGGCGCCGCACTCCTGCGCGCCCTGGCGGCACTCGCCCACCTGCGCGCCGCAGGCGACCGGCGGGCTCCCCACGGCGCACTGAAGCCCCTCGTCCACGGTGCCGTCGCAGTCGTTGTCGCCGCCGGGGAGCTCGGGGGCGCCCGGGTGCACGGCGGCGGCGGCGTCGTCGCAGTCGCCGCCGCGGCTCACGAAGGCGCCGCCGTTGGGGCCGGGGGCGGCGGGGGGGGCGCAGCCCATGCGCGAGGACGACAGGCTGGCGTCGCCGAAGCCGTCGCCGTCGGCGTCCTCATAGAACACCATCGCCACCGCCTCGTCCGAGAGCCCATCGCAGTCGTTGTCGAGGCCGTCGCACACCTCCACGGCGGGCGCGGGGGCGTCGCAGGCGGCGAGCTGCCCGCCGGCGCAGGCCCGCACGCCGGCGCCGCAGGAGGTGTTGCACGGCTCGGCGAAAGCGCCGCCGTCGGCGCCCTCGTCCACGCGCCCGTCGAGGTCGTCGTCGAGGTTGTTGCACGCCTCCGCGCGGTCCTGCAGGCAGGCGCCGTCCACGCACCGCTCCCCGGGCTCGCAGGCGCTCAGGCACGCGCCGCAGCTCTGCTCGTCGCTCATGAGGTTGACGCAGCTCGCCCCGCAGAGCGTGAGGCCGCCGCCGCAGGCGCACGCGCCCCCCTGGCACGAGGAGCCGCCGAGGCAGGGGTTGTTGCAGCCGCCGCAGTGCGCGCCGTCGGTCTGCGTGTCCACGCAGGCGCCGCCGCAGTCGCTGCGGGGCGCCTCGCACGTCGCCGCCTCCGCCCCCGCGGGGGCGAGGGGGGGCGGGGCGGGCGGGCTGGGCTCGGCGCAGCTGGCGAGCAGGAGGGCGAGCGCGCAGGCGGGGGCGGGGGCGCGGTGCAGCATAGGGAGACTCCTCGGGGGCGGCGCGCTCAGGCGCTCAGCGTGATGGCGTGGCGGGACTCGTCAAAGGCGCGCACCCCGATGAGGGCGGCGTAGCGCTCGAGGGCGTCGGGGGCCTCGTGGGGCGACAGCGACAAGATGAGCGTCTTGGAGGGGTCGGGGTGCTTGAGCGCCACGCCCCGATCGCCGCCCTCGCGCGCCACGGGCACCACGCCGCGGTAGTGCGCCAGCGGCACCCGCCAGCGCTCCGGGAGCGTGAAGCCAAAGCGCTGGTAGGTGACGCCCTCGTAGTCCACCTCGATCACCTCCCACCAGCGCGGCGGGTAGAGGCGAGAGATGAGGAGCCCGAGGAGGGCGAACACGAGCCCGTGGGTGAGCCACCCCAAGAAGAGCGCGGGGGCGTAGAGGGAGGCCGCGACGCACGACGTCACATAGAGCAACGCCAGCGGCGTGACGGCGAGGGGCAGCGAGGGGCCGCTGCGCTCCACCTTGAGGGCGCGCTCCTCGATGGGCGCGCCGGGCTCCAAGAGCAGCTTGTAGGCGCCGAGGGTGGTGGGGTGGTCGCTGTAGGGGCGCAGGCGCCTCAGCGACAGTCCAGGGGCTCGATTCAAGGCGTTCAGGCTCTCCGGTCAGGGGCTCCGAGCGGCGCGCGGCTTGCCCAACCGCGGGCGCCGCACTATGCTCCGCCCGATTCAAGCACACGCCGCCCAAGACCTCAAGACCTCAAGATCCCTCAAGAGGAGCACGAGATGTCCACAAGAGAGCGAGAGCCCGAGCGCGAGCCCGCCCCGCCCCCCGCCCCCTCCGCCCGCCCCGCCCCCT
>VGTA01000940.1 GCA_016874875.1 Deltaproteobacteria bacterium
GAGCGCCACCAGCCCCACCGGCATGGCGGTGGGGGGGCCCTGCATCGACTGCAGCACGTCGAGCGCGGCGTGATTCAGCCCATCGAGCAGCTCCCCCCACACGGCCGCCGCCGCCACCCCGAGCACCGCCGCGAGGCGCCCGAGGTCTGCGCGGCGCGCGCGCAGCCACCCTCGGGCGCGCGCCCGCCGCCCCCCCGCCGCGCCCGCCGCGCCCGCCGCGCCCGCCGCCGTCTGCTCGTCGAGCACCTCGTCGAGCACCTCGTCGAGCACCTCGTCGAGCGCGTCGGCGACGGCGCGCGCGGAGGGGGGGCGGCGCTCGGGCTCGTAGGCGAGGCAGGAGTCCACGAGGGCGCAGAAGCCCTCCGGCAGCCCCGGCGCCGCCTCCGCGAGCGGGCGGAAGCCGCCCGAGATGTGCTCCTCCATCAGCCCGCGCCACCCCAGCGCCGCCGGCGCGGCGAAAGGCGGCGCCCCGGCGGCGAGGCGGTACGCCATCACCCCCCAGGCGTAGAGGTCGGAGGGGACCCCCCACGCCCCGTCGCGCCACACCTCGGGCGCCATGTAGAGGGGCGTGCCCGCTCGCCCGTGGTCGCCAGCGCGGCGCGCGCTCCGCTCCCCCGCGATGCCAAAGTCGATCAGCTTCACCACCCCCTCGGCGGTGACGAGCACGTTCTCGGGCTTGACGTCGCGGTGCACCACGCCCCGCTCGTGGGCGTGGGCGAGCGCCTCCGCCACCTGCCGCAGCAGCGGCGCGAGGCGCGCGAGCGGCACCCGCGCCCCCTCGCCCGCCCCCTCGCCCGCCCCCTCGCCCGCCCCCTCGCCGGCGAGCGCCGACAGCGGCGCGCCCTCCACGCGCTGCATCTCTAGATAAAAGAGCTGCCCCCCCGCGCCGCCCTCGCCGCCCGGGAGGGGCAGCGCCCCGAGGTGGTACACCTGCACGATGTTGGGGTGCTCGAGGCGCGCCACGTGCTGCGCCTCGCGCTCGATGGCCTCGAGCACCTCCGGGCCGCTCGCGTGCAGCACCTTGAGCGCCACGCGGCGCCGCAGCGTGTGGTTGAAGGCCTCGTAGACGGCGCCCATGCCCCCGCGCCCGAGGACGGCGAGCACCTCAAAGCGGTCTAGGCTCTGCCCGGGGCGGAGGGTGAGCCCTGGGGGCGGGGCGGGGGTGGAGAGGGCGGAGAGCGCCGGGGCGGGGGTCGGGGCGGAGGGCGACAGCTGGGCGGCGTCGAGCGTCTCGTCGAGCCCCTGCGCGGGGCGGGGGGGCGCGCTCACGGCGCCCGCCGCGCGCGGCGCGAGAGCCACGCGTAGGCGGGCAGCGACACGCAGAGCGCCGCCGCCCCCCACGCCGCCAGCGCCCCCCCCCACGCCCCGAGGCGCGGGAACGCGTAGGAGGCGGCGAGCGCGTAGGCGCCCACGCTGCCCGTCCCCAACATCATCGGCCCCGCCGCCCCCGCCGGCACCGCCGCCCCCTGCGACACCCACAGACTCACCATCGTCGTCCAGAAGATGGCCGGGAACACCGACAGCGCCCCCGCCGCCGCCCCCGAGGTCACGCGCGACGCCCACACCGCCCCCCCCACCGCCAGCGCGGCGCCGAGGGCGCGCAGCAGCAGCGCCCCCGCCCCCACCGCCCGCCCCCCGCGCGGGGCGGGGCGGGGCGCGCGCGTGGCGAGCAGCCCGAGCGTCACCGTGAGCCCGAGCCCCCCCCCCCCCCCCCCCCCCCGCCCCCCCAGCGCCCCCCCCCAACCCACCCCCCCCCCCACCCCCCCCCCGCCCCCCCCCCCCCCCCGCCCCCCCCCCCCCCCCCCC
>VGTA01000941.1 GCA_016874875.1 Deltaproteobacteria bacterium
CGGGGGCGGGCTCGGGCGCGAGGCTGCCCGTGGGCGCCGGCTCGCGCTCCACGGCGGGGGTGTCCCAGGCGGGGAGGAGGTCGCTCGGCAGGCCGAGGCTCGCCCACAGCGCCGCGAGGGTGGCGGTGGAGAGGCGGACCACCTCAAGGCGCAGGGCGTAGCGCTCGTCGGCGAGGGCGGCGAGCTCGCGCCTGTAGCGCGCCTCGAGGAGCTCTTTTTGCCGGCTGAGGAGCGTGAGCTGCTCAAAGAGGAAGGCGGGGGCGATCTCGCTGAGGCTCCGCTTGAAGCCCTCGAGCGACTCGCGCTGCTGCGCGCGGGTCTGCGCGGTGAGGGTGTGGTTGCGCCACCACGCCTCGTGGATTCGCGCGAGCTCGGGGAACAGGGGCGCGAGCGCCTCCGGGCTCACCGGCTCGCCGCGCTCGCTCATGAGGAGGCGCGCGAGCTCGCTCTCGGGGGCCTCGGCGGGGAGGATGGGGGTCTGCTCCAAGAGGCGCTGGGGGGCGTTGGTCTGCAGCACATAGCGCCACTGCGCGCTCAGGCGCTGGCCGCGGAGGAGGGGGCTGAGGCGCTCGGCGAGCTCCTGCAGGCGCTCGAGGGCGGGGGTGGCGCTCGGCCAGCGGAGCTTGGGGTCGAGGGCGAGACAGCGGGCGAGGAAAGACTGCAGCTCCTGCGGGGCGCGCGCCCAGGCGCGCTGATCCACGCGGCGGATGGCGCGGATGACCTGGTCGGGGCGGCGCAGGCCCGTCCACGGGAGGGGACCGCAGAGGAGCTGGTAGAGGACGAGTCCAAAGGCCCAGAGGTCGGACTGGGGTGTGAAGGCGGCGCCCTCCTCAAAGAGCTCGGGGCTCCAGTAGGCGAGCTCAGCGGAGGAGGGGCGCGGGGGGAGGGCGCCGGTCACCGCCCAGGCCACCCGCGCGCCGAGCGCGGCGCGCCCCATCGGGTCAATCAGGACGGCGCTCGGCTCAAGGCAGCCGCAGACGCGCCCCTGCTCGTGGAGGGCGCTGAGGGCGCTGAGGGCGGGGAGCGTGATGAGGAGCGCGTGCTCCGCCGAGATGGGGGCCTTGGCGTGGGTGAGGGCGGCGAGGTCGAGGGCGGGGGCGCGCTCGCACCACACCCAGCGCCCCCGCCGCCCCACCAGGGCGCAGTCGGCCCAGCTCGGGTGCGCGGCGCCGAGGGCGCGCGCGAGGCGCGCGGCCTCCTCCTCCGACTCGCAGCGCCGCGCCTCCAGGGTGACGGCGAGGCCGGCGCGCTCAGCGCGGGCGAGCCAGCGGTCCTCGGTGACGGGTGTGGCGTGGGTGAGGGCGAGGTCGGGGGGGCGCGGGCAGAGGGCGTGGGGGCCGGGGGGGGCGTTGCGCCGCGCCCAGGCGCGCGCCATGAGCATGGTGTGGAGGTGCGGCGCCACCGCCGCCGTGCCGCTGAGCGCCCCCGACATCAGGTCGTCGCGGGTGAGGCTAAAGAGGTGACACGCCTCGCGCGCTAGCTCCGCGCGGTCGAGCCAGGGGGCCTGCAGCAGGCGGAGGCAGGCCTGGAGAGACGACTTGAGCTGCACGCGGTCGAGCCAGGCGGGGCAGAGGGGTGAGAGGTGGTGCTCGAGCTGCGCGAGCAGGAGCGTCTGCGCCTGCGCGTCCGCCCCGAGGTCGCGCGCCTGCGCTGCCCACGCCCGCGGCGCATAGCCGAGGGTCAGGTAGAGCAGGCGCCCCAGCTGGCGCCGGAGGGCCTGCGCCTCAGGGCGCTCGCAGCGCTCGAGGGCGCACTCGACGAGCGCGGTGAAGAACTCTCCGAGTTTGGGTGTGGCCATGGTC
>VGTA01000942.1 GCA_016874875.1 Deltaproteobacteria bacterium
GGCCGAGCGGGCGCGGCGGGCCGGGCGGGCGGCGCTCGGGCGACGGGCGGCGCTTGGGCGGCGGGCGGGGGCGGCGGGGGCGGGCGAGGCGCACAGGAGGGCGGAGAGCGTGACGAGCGCGGCGAGCGCGAAGAGGAGGCTCCGCGGGGGGGGGTGGTGGGTCATGTGGTGTGTGTCCTCCGCGCGCCCCTGACGCACTCTGCGGTCGCGATTCCGCCGCTCAGGGGAGCCCTGTCAGCCTCATCGAGGTGTTCTGATCACGTCTGATCACGCTGATCGACCCTCAACGAATCGACGGCGCGTGACTGTACACCGCGACGCGGAGTCGCTCAAGTCCATCGCTCTAGGGGGCCGCCCTGGGGCGCTCCTCGATTTGAAAGGGCCTGGGGGCTGTGCTACTACCCCCTCTCGGCGCCCCGCCCCCCACTCCGCTCGCAAGGAGCCACCCATGGGACTTCAGAGCCCCCCCGCCCTGCTCGCGCGCGGCGTCGCCATGAGCCAGCAAGTCAAGTTCGCCGTGGCCATCACCACGCCCATCGCGGAGGCCGTCCTCGCCGCCCACAAGCCCAGCCCGCAGGGCGCCATCGCCCTCACCCGCGCCGCCACCGCCGTGGCGCTGCTGTCCACCACGCTCAAGGAGCGGCAGCAGGTGGGGCTGCAGATGAACGGCGAGGGCCCCCTCGGGGAGCTCTACGCCCTGTCCACGCGCGAGGGCGCCGTCCGCGTGACGGCGCACAACCCGCGCGCGAGCGCCGCGCCGGAGGGGGAGGTGGGCGCGGTGGTGGGCGAGGGGCGCTTCACGCTCATCAAGACGCTCGCCAGCGGCGCGCCCTACCGCGGCACGGTGCCCATCTTCACCGGCACCGTCGCCGAGGACCTCGCCTACTATTTCGCCACCAGCGAGCAGGTCCCCACCGTCTGCGCCCTCGGCGAGCGCGTGGAGGGCGGGCGCGTGCTCGCCGCGGGCGGCTATTTCGTGCAGGCGCTCCCCGGCGCCCCCGAGGAGGTCCTCGACGTCCTAGAGGCGCGCGTGCTCGCGCTACCCCCCCTGCAGGACGCGCTGATGAGCGAGGCGCCCGTGGCGCTGATTCTCGACGGACTCTTTGGGGGCGACTACGAGCAGCTCGAGCGCAGCGAGTGCGCCTACGCCTGCCCCTGCGAGCGCCCCCGTTTCGCCCGCACGCTCCTCACCCTCGGCAGAGAGGAGCTCACGCGCCTGCGCGATGAGGACGAGCAGATCACCCTCGAGTGCCACTTCTGCGCCGCGGAGTACTCCTTTAATCGTGAGGAGCTGAGCGCCCTGATCTCGGGGGCGAAATGAGGGCGGGGCGCCGAGCGCCCGCGCCCGCCTGGGCTGCGCTCGGCGCGCTGCTGATGTGCGCGTGCGAGGCGCCCCCGAAGGCGCTGAGCTCGGGGGGTGAGACGGGCGCCGGGGCGGGCGCGGGGCAGGGCGCCGGAGACAGCGCCGGAGACAGCGCCGGAGACAGCGCCGGAGACAGCGCCGGAGACAGCGCCGGAGACAGCGCCGGAGACAGCGCCGGAGACAGCGCCGGAGACAGCGCCGGCGACAGCGCCGGAGAGAGCGCCGGAGACAGCGCCGGAGACAGCGCCGGAGACAGCGCCGGAGACAGCGCCGGAGACAGCGCCGGAGACAGCGCCGGGCAGGACGCAGGCGGCGAGGTGGAGGGCGGGGCGCGCGCCGCCCTCGCCTGCGAGGGCGGCCTCGTCACCGGCGACCACGCGCTCACCCCGCTCCCCGCCCGCGCCGCCGCCCTCGCCCCCCTCGCGGCGCGCGCCCCGAG
>VGTA01000943.1 GCA_016874875.1 Deltaproteobacteria bacterium
GCGCGCCTCCCCCTCCCCCTGCGCTCCCTCCGGGCTCCAGAGGGGGCGCGGGGGGCTCGGCAGGAGGGCGGGGGACGGGGCGGGGAGGGCGGGCGGGCAGGAGAGGGCGGCGCGCGCGGCGCGCCCCGCGCGGTCGAGGTGCGCGCTCCAGCCCGCGCCCACCGCCTGCGGCAGGGGGGAGCTGAGGCGCGGCGAGAGGGCCCCCTCCGCCCCGCCCGCCTCGGGCGCGCGCAGGGCGGCGAGCGCCTCTGGGGTGGCGAGGGCGGGGTCGAGGGAGATGAAGTGGACCTCGAGCAGCCCCGCGAGCGCGCTGGCGAGCGTGAGCGTAGCGGCGTCGTAGCGGTGATGCCCAAAGAAGATCACGCGTCGTACGCGCGCGCGCAAGCGAGAAGGGTGCGCGGCGAGCTCCGCGCAGGTGGCGGCGAGGTGCCCCTCGTCGAGCCCCTCGCGCTCCGCGGCGGACGCGAGGCGCGCCTTGAGCGCGCGCCAGAAGGGCGGCCACCACGGCGCCGCGCCCTCCGGCACCTCGTCCCCCCCCTCCGACCAGCGGGCGAGCCAGGCGGGCCGGAGGGCGAGCAGGCGCCGCGCCCCCTCGGCGAGCGACTGCGCGGCGAGGTAGCGTCGGCCCGGGACGGGCGCGCCCTCGCCGCTGGGCTTAAGGCGCGGGAAGGAGCGGCGCAGCGAGGCGGCGCGCGGGTCGCGCTCCGCCACCTCCGCCGCCGCGCCGAGCGCCGCCCAGGTGAGCTGCGCGCGCGAGGGCTGCGCGGGGGGGCGCCCCCATGCCGCGAGGTGGACCGCGTGGTAGAGCGCGCTCGGGGACTTGAGCTCGAGCTGCGCGCGGAGTCCCCGCCGCGCCGCCACCCGCTGACTCACCCAGCGACTCATCAGCGGGTGCGGGCACACGACCCAGTCCTGGCAGAGGGGGTCGCCGTGCGCCTCGGTGAGGGCCAGGAGGTGGGGGAGTCCGTGACGCGCGCTGAGGCAGGTGTTGACGCTGAGGGTCATGCGGTGTGCTCCGAGCGTGAGGCGTGGGGCGCGGGTGGCGGCGAGGGCGCCCACACTATAGAATAGCAGAACGCGCTTTCAAGTGTTCAGGTGTCTGGCGCAGGAGTCCGGCGCAGGCATCTCGCGCGCCCGCCTCCTGAGACGCCGCCTCCCCCTCCCCGCGACGCTCGCCCGGTGACGCTCAAATGCTCCTCAACGCCTTCTCCTCTGCGCCCCGCCGCCCCTCGCGTCGATTTTTTTACAAACGCTCATGGGCCACCCTCGCGCTCGCGCTCCAGCTAGCGCTCCCGCCCATCCCCGCCCTGCGCGCCGCCCCCCTCCTGCCCGAGGCGCTGCAGGGCGACGACGAGGTGCGGCGCTGGGCGGAGGGGCTGCAGGCCGCTCCCCCCTCCCCCACCCTGAGCGCGCGCCGCGCCGCGCAGCGCGCAGAGCAGCGCCGCGCGGCGGACTCAGCCGACTCAGCCGACTCAGCCGACTCAGCCGACTCAGCTGACTCCGCCGAGTCCGCCCCCCTGCCGCGCGACTGGCTCGACGAGCGCGACCAAGGCGGGGGCCCCAACGTCGCGGCCGCGCCGAGGGAGCTCTCGGCGAGACGCTTTGAGCTCGACGAGCACACGGGCGCCCCGACGCCGCCGCTCTCCTACGAGGAGTCCTTTGTGCCCAGCGTGGCGCCTCACGGGCGGGGGGTGGTGTTTCAGGTCATCGACGACACCGGCGCGCTGCGCGCCGCCCCGGGGGCCGCGCTCACGCCGCGCGCCCTCACCCTCGACGTGCTCCCCTGCCACCGCGGCGCGC
>VGTA01000944.1 GCA_016874875.1 Deltaproteobacteria bacterium
GAAATGTTTGACCTGCGTATGGTGGCATATTTTTTTCCTTGGTGATATTTTAATTAAAATTACAGATTAAAGATAAGAATCCCCTTCATTCGCCTAATAGGCTATCATAGATCAATCTCTTTTACAAACCCCAACACCTCCCCCCGCCCCACCGCCCCCCCCTCCCCCACCCGCCGCTCAACGAGCACCCCGCCCACCGGCGCCGCCACCACGCGCTCGAGCTTCATCGCCTCCACCACGCACACCCCCTCCCCCACCTCCACCCGCGCCCCCACCTCCACCAGCCAGCGGGCGAGGCGGCCCGACATCGGGGCGCGGACCGCGCCGTCCGACGCGCCGCGCGCCTCCTCCTCGGGGCGGCGGGGGGCGCGGGTGTAGGTGAGGTCGAGGAAGTGGAGCTGATCGCCGCCCTCGCGCACCAGCGCGCAGCGGGCGCCCTCGCCGGGGGCGGGGGGAGTGAGGTGGGCGCGCTGCTGGGGGCGGGCGGTGACGCTGGCCCCCTCTTGGGCGGACTCGCCCCAGCTCAGGTGCCCCCACGCGGAGCAGAAGCGCAGCCCGCGCACCTCCACGGGCCCCTCGCCGCGCGCGCACACCTCGTAGCGCGCCTCGCCGCCCCGCGCGTCGCCCCGCGCGTCTCCCCGCGCGTCGCTCGCCGCGCTGAGCTGCCTCACCCACAGCTCCCGCGTGAGCCGCCCGCTCTCCTCGGCGGCGCGGCGGGCGGGGGGGGGGAGGGGGGTGAGGTCAAAGCCGCCCGCCTCGAGCGACACGCGCAGCGGCCACTCGGCGGGGCGCGTGAGCCCGAAGCCGTCGTGGTGGAGCCCCTCGCCGGCGGCGCGGGGGGGGGCGCCGGGGGGGAGGGGGGCGGCGAGGGGGGCGGCGAAGCTGAGGGCGACGGCGGCGCGCGCCCACTCGCGGGGGGTGGGGAGCGCGCGCGGCGCGGGCCACAGCTCCTCGTCGATGAGGCGGGTGTGCAGCGCGCCGCTCTGCACCTGCGGGGCGTCGAGCAGCGCGCGCAGGAAGGGGAGGTTGTGGTGGGGGCCCACGAGGAGCGTCTCGTCGAGGGCGCGCGCGAGCCGCCGGAGCGCGGCGGCGCGGGTGGGGGCGTGGGCGATGACCTTGGCGAGCAGCGGGTCGTAGCGGTCGCTCACCGCCGCGCCCACCGCCTCGTCCACGCGCACGCCCTCCCCGGCGGGCGGGCGCCAGGCGTAGACCGGGCCCGCCTGCGGCAAGAAGCCCCGCGCCCCGTCCTCGGCGTAGAGCCGCGCCTCCACGGCGTGCCCGCGCCGCCGCGCGCTCACCTCCTCTTGGGTCCACGGCAGCGGCGCGCCGAGGGCGACCTCGAGCTGCAGCGCCACGAGGTCCACGCCGTACACCTCCTCGGTGACGGGGTGCTCCACCTGGATGCGCGTGTTCATCTCTAGGAAGTAGAACCGCTCGCCCTCGTCGAGCAGGAACTCCACGGTGCCGGCGCCCTCGTAGCCCACGGCGCGCGCCACCTCCACCGCGGCGGCGCCGAGGCGGGCGCGCAGCGCGTCGCCCACGGCGGGGCTCGGGCACTCCTCGAGCACCTTCTGGTGCCGCCGCTGCAGCGAGCACTCGCGCTCGCCGATGTGGACCACGCGCCCGCCCTGGTCGGCGAGCACCTGCACCTCCACGTGGCGAGCGCGGAGCAGGGCGCGCTCTAGGAGCAGCGCGTCGTCCCCAAAGGCGCCGCGCGCCTCGGCGCGGGCTGCGGCGAGGGCGGCGGGGAGCTCGGCGAGGCCACGGGCGAGCCGCATGCCGCGCCCCCCGCCCCCCCCC
>VGTA01000945.1 GCA_016874875.1 Deltaproteobacteria bacterium
GCACGCGGGGTCCATGCAGCCGCCCCCCGCCGCGTCCGTGCCGCACACCTGCCCCGCGGGGCAAGGCTGCTCGCCGTACTGCCCGTCCACGCACACCGCGAGGCGCGCGCCGTCGAGGCAGGCGCGCCCGAGCCCGTCGCCGCCGGGGCAGCGCGTGTCCACGCAGAACGCCCAGTCGCCGTCCTCGCCGCAGGCGGCGCCGAAACTGGCGCAGTCGCCGTCGTTGACGAGCTTGCCGCCGGTGCAGGTGCGCAGGCGCGACCCCTCGCACCACGCCCCCGAGGGGAGCTGGCACTGCGGGTCGGGGGTGGGCGTGTAGATGACGGCGAGGTGGTTGGCCACGGAGCGCTGGCTGCCGTCGGCGGGGCGGTTGCGGACGCTGCCGTTGGCCCACAGCGTGGTGCTGCCGCCCCCGTCGAGCATCATGGCGTCATAGCAGCCGAGGCTCTCCACGAGCGCGCGCATCTCGCGGCACTGCATGCCCGAGGCGCCGCTGCGGCGCCCGTCCACGGCGATGAGCCACAAGAAGCGGCGCTCTTGGTCATAGCAGACGGCGGAGCGGGGGTGGCGGCAGGTGTCGCCCGCGCAGCCGTCATAGCAGCCGTTCCGCCGCGCCCCGTCCTTGAGGAGCAGCACGCCGTTGCCGCCCACGGCGTTGTAGAAGCGGTAGGGGGGGAGCTGCGGCTTAAACCAGGGCACCTCGTCGCGCACGGGCAGGGCGTCGAGCTCGCAGTTGTTAAACACGTCGCAGCCAAAGAAGCCCCAGCGGCTGCCGGTGTCGCGGTTGTTGTAGTGCTGCTTCCAGAGGAAGCCGTTGCCGATCGCGAGCCCCACGGGCGTCACGCCGTTGGACCAGTCGCCGTTGATAGCGGCGAGGGCGCCCACGTCGCGCGCGAAGGTGGAGTTGACCACGGCGCGCTCGGTGCCGCGCTCGTCCATGGAGGCGCGGAGGCTCACCTCAGGGCGCTCGAGGTCCACCTTGACCGCCCAGATGTCCTGCGGCGTCCCGCCGCCCGTCACGCGGTGCAGGAGGTCCACGCCGGGGCGGAGGTTGGTCCAGGTGTCCTCGGCGCGGGCGGGCGCGGAGAGGCGCGGGAGGAGGGAGAGCGCGAGGAGCGCGAGCGCCGCGAGAGGCGGGCGCGAGGCGCGGGCGAGCGGGCGCGGAGGAGGGTGTGGCATACGGGGCCCTTCGAGGTGAGCGGGAGGACGCCCCTCATGTCATCACAGCGCCGCGGGCGGGGTCAACGCCCGCCGGCGCGCCGTCCCCCCAAGTCGCCCTCGCCGTTGCCGCCGCGCCGCCCTCACCGCTATGATGACGCGCCGCCGCCCCGGGCGCGCCCCTCCTCAAGGCACGCGCACACATATCAATCACAAGTGGATCACACGTGGATCAAAAGCAAAAAGTCATAGAGTTCAGCAAGCGCCTGCTCATCCACGTCGCCACCAACGCGCTCCCCGGGAGCGTCCAGCTCCTCATGAGCGCCGCGCAGGACTTCCACGAGCTCTTCTTAGCCGCCCCGCCCGAGGAGCGCGCCGCCCTGCTAGAGGGCGCGCGCGCGCTCAGCGACGCCGAGCTCACACAGGCGCGGGCGGAGATCGCGCGCGACACGGGGCTCGACGACCCGGAGGCCGCGGACCTAGTGCTGCAGACGCTGCGGGGGGTGCGGGGCGCGGGGGACGCGCGGGAGGTGCTGAGGAGCGTAAACGCGACGCTGGGGGCCGCCACGCGCGGCGAGGCGACGATCGCGCCGCGTGCGGGGCGGGCGCGGACGACGGCGCTAGCGACGGCGCTGGGG
>VGTA01000946.1 GCA_016874875.1 Deltaproteobacteria bacterium
CCCGCCCCCGCCCCCCCCCCGCCCGCCCCCGCGCCGCCCTCTGCGCCCGCCGCCCCCGCGCCCGCCCCCGCCGCGCCCGTGCAGTCTGACGTCGCCCCAGCCGCCGCCCCAGCCGCCGCCCCAGCCGCCGCCCCAGCGCAAGCTGACGCCGCCGCTCCCGCCTCGCCGGCGCCGCCCGCGCCCTCCGCCGCCCGCGCCACCCCCCTGGAGCCGGCGCCGATGCCGTCGCTCAAGGAGACCCTCTCGGTGCAGGTCCCCATCTCCGCGAGCGAGTGGGCGCGCGAGATGGAGGAGGCGCTCGATAAGCCCATCACCAAGGAGGTGCGCCTGCAGGACATCACCGGCGTGCGCACCATGAGCGACTTCCGCTCGCCCGCAGCGCGCTGGGTCCCCTACGTGCTCCTCGCGGCGCTGGCGCTGGGACTCGGCGCGCTCTTTGCGCCCCACCTCTTCTCTGAGGAGCCTGCGCGCCCCCCCCGGTCCTCGGCGCCGGCGCCGGAGGTGGTCGCGACGCTCTCGTCGACGCAGGCGTCGGCGCGCGTGGCGCCGCGGCCGACGGACCGCGTCGCGCCCGCCGCGCCTGAGCCCGCCGCCCCTGAGCGCCCCGCCCCTGAGCGCCCCGCCCCTCAGCGCCCCGCCCCTGAGCGCGCCTCGCCTAAGCCCGCCGCCTCTGAGCGCGCCGTGGCGCGCCCGGCGCGCCCGGCGCGCGCGCCGGGGTTGCCTCAGAGCTCAATCCAGCAGATCGTGCAGCAGAACGCCGGCAGCCTCACCTACTGCTACCAGAAGGCGCAGAAGCGCGAGGCCGACGCGAGCGCCATCCAGACCACCCTCACCTTTAAGGTGCTCCCCAACGGCTCCACGGACGCCGCGTCCACCCGCCTCAGCGGCCAGCACAAGGGCGGCAAGCTCGAGGCCTGCGTCCGCATGGCCGTGCAGCGCTGGCGCTTCCCGAGCGCCGAGGGCCCCTCCGAGGTGCGCTACCCCCTCAACTTCACGCCAGGCTTCTGAGGCGGAGGCCGCTGAGGCGCCCCTAGAACCCAAACACCAGCCCGGTGTTGAAGTCGAAATGGGGCGACGGGGCCGACTTGGACGTGTCGAGGGAGATGAGGTGGATAAAATCCACCGCCGTCCTAAACGACACCAGCGGGGTGAGCTGGTAGGTATACGAGAAGCCCAGCTTGTAGAAGAGCGGCCCGGCGCTCGTGGTGTCGATGCTCGTGATGACCGTGGCGCCCGCCCGCACCGTCTTGGGCATGTTGCTCGGGATGTAGCCGTAGCCCGCCCCGCCCCGCAGCATCAGCGGCGAAGCCGCCCCGAGGCGCAGGCCCGCCTGCACCCCGCCGAGGAGACTCGTGGAGACCGCCTTGGTCTCAAAGAGCCCGTTCACGAGCTGCGCGCGCGCCAAGATGCCTAGCGAGAAGGTGTCGGAGAGAGAGAAATCGATGTCGAGGTTGATGTGGACGGGGGACCACGCCGTGCGCTTGACGAAGCTGTCAGGGGGGCGGCGCGCGGGGTCTGAGCTGGCGGCGTCATAGACCAGCTGCCCTGTGCTGTTGAAGGTGGCGAACTCGCCGCTCACCACCGACACCCCCGTGCCCACCAGCGCGGTCAGGTGCAGGCTCTGGCGCGCCCCCCCGCCCCCCACCAGCCCCCCATCCCCCACGAGGTCGCCGTAGCGCCCCGCGGCGATCGGCGCCACCTCGGGCTCGCGGTTGTTCTTGTAGCTCGACAGCGGCGAATCGTCTTGACCGTAGATGACCATGTAGTACTGGATGCGGTCGCCC
>VGTA01000947.1 GCA_016874875.1 Deltaproteobacteria bacterium
GCCCTGCGCCACGCCCGCCTCAGCGCCCGCCTCAGCGCCCGCCTCAGCGCCCGCCTCAGCGCCCGCCTCAGCGCCCGCCTCAGCGCCCGCCTCAGCGCCCGCCTCAGCGCTCTGCGCCCTGCGCGCCTCTAGGCACCCCGAGAGCGCTAAAACGCTTGAGAGGGCGAGCGCAGGCAGCAGCGCGGCAGGCGGCGGCGCGCCTAGAGGTCGCGCGTGGGGCGCGGGCGAGGCGGGGGGCGCGGGTCGAGGCGTGTGGAGAGCAGGGGTCTTGGGGGTCATGTGCGTGATGGGGGCGGTGTCCACCTGCCGATGTGATTCGCCGAGGGGCGGCGTGTGATGGGGGGCGCTCAGCGCGCTCAGCTCCGCTCTCTCGACCGCTCTATCTGTGCCCAACAAAAACGCCCATAGCAAAGAAAAACGCCCGCGCGCCGCGCCGCCCCCGCCCCCGCCTCCGCCCCGCGTGTCGCTTCTCTCTTGATTTTACCTGCCCCATGACCCCCTCTAGAGGCGCCTCCGCGCCTCCCCCCGCCCCGCGACGCCGCCCCTCCCTCGGTGAGCCCCATGCCCCCCCTGCTCAGCCAATGCCCCCTCTGCAGAGCGCCGCGCCCGCTGAGCGCGGAGGGCGCCGTCGTCACCTGCGAGCGCCACCCCGACAGGCTGCTCTTGCCCAGCGAGCAGGTGGCGCTCCACGGCGACGACCTGCACCTCGGCCTCATCCTCGACGGCAAGTACGAGCTGTGGCGGCCGCTGGGGCACGGGGGGTTCGGCTCGGTGTACTTTGGCTTCCAGCGCGGCCAGATTCGGCGGGAGGTGGCGGTGAAGCTGCTCACGCGCCAGAGTCCCGAGTACCTCGACCTGTTCCGCGACGAGATGCGGGTGGTGGCGCAGCTGAGGAGCCCGCACACGGTGCGGTACCTCGACTCGGGCGTGCACCAGGAGGGCGACGCGCGGCGCGAGCTGCCCTACATGGTGATGGACTTCCTGCGCGGCGAGACGCTCGCCCACCGGCTGATTCGCGAGGGCGCCCTCGACCCCGACCTCGCCGTGGAGCTGTTCTCGCAGCTGCTCGAGTCGCTCGACGAGGCGCACAGCCTCGGCATCGTCCACCGCGACGTCAAGCCGCTCAACCTCATGCTCTCCCCCACCCGCGCGGGCGCCGAGACGCTCACCGTGCTCGACTTTGGCGTGGCGCGCGTGATGGACCAGGTGTCGCGCGAGGCCACGCGCAACCGGATCATGGGCACCCCCTACTACCTCGCCCCGGAGGTGCTGCTGCACCAGGAGGTGACGCCGAGCGGGGACCTGTTCGCGGTGGGCGTCATCCTGTACGAGGCGCTGATGTGCCGCTCGCCCTTCCTCAACGAGGAGCTCGGCGGGGTGGAGCCCTACCTGCGCCTGCGCGCCCACTACAAGGAGCGCCGCCCCTTCGAGCCCCTCACCCCGGCGCTCGCGGCGCGCTTTGGGGCGTTCTTCGCCCGCGCCCTCGCCGTGGACCCGGCGGGGCGCTTTGAGGACGCGCTCGCGATGCGGCGCGCCCTGCGCGAGGCGGCGCCCGCCCGCTCCGCCCCGCCCCCCCCGCCCCCCCCCGACTCATCGTCGCGCCTGTCGGCGCGCGAGCTCGGCGCGCTCCAAGGGGAGCTTCTCTCCGGCGGCTATGACCTCGCCACCCGTGTGCGCGGCCCTGAGCCCCCCGCGCTCGCGCCCCCCCCCCCGCCCCCCGCCCCCCCCCCGCCCCCCCCCCCCCCCCCCCCCCCCCCCCCCCCCCCGCCCCCCCCCCCCCCCC
>VGTA01000948.1 GCA_016874875.1 Deltaproteobacteria bacterium
GGGGGGGGGGGGGGGGGGGGAGGGGGGGGGGGGGGGGGGGGGCGGGGGCGTGGGGGGGCGCGCGCACGGCGGGCGGCTAAGGCGCGGCGGGGGGCGCGAGAAGCTGCGCGCGGTCGGCGCTGAGCTGCTCGCGCACAAAGCGCGCGTGGTCGCCCTGCCCGAGGCGGTCGAGGGCGCCCGCCCAGCCCTGGTAGGCGCGCGAGAGGGCGTCGAGCGCCGCGGCGCGGGCGCGGGCGTCGCGGGGGGGGGCGGCGAGCGCCTCATCGCGCCGGCGGAGCGCCTCCTCCTCGTAGGCGGCCGCCGCCTCGGCGTGGCGCCCGAGGGCGGCGTAGGTCTCGCCGAGGGCGGCGTGGCGCGCGGGGCCGTGGGGCTTGAGCGCGTTGGCGCGCTCGTAGGCGCGCGCCGCGCCCTCGAGGTCCCCGCGCCGGCGCAGGTCGCCGCCCCACATGCGGTAGTAGTCAAAGCCGAACTCTGAGGCGCGCAGGGCGCCGAGGGAGAGCGCGGCGGCGGCGGCGACGGCGACGGCGCGCGGCAGCCCGGCGCCGCTGAGGGCGCCGGCGAGCGCCACCAGCGCGCCGGTGAGCAGGCCCGCGGCGGGGGCGCCCTCGGCGGGGGCGGCGCCCACCGCGCGGCCCGCCACCACCGCGGCGGCTAGCCAGGCGGTGAGCCGGAGGGGCGGGCGGGCGAGGGCGGCGAGCGCGGGCGCGGGCGCGGCGAGGCGGGCGCGGAGCGCGGCGAGGAGCGCGTCGAGGGGGCGCCAGAGCGCCGCCGGCGAGAGCCACACCAGGTTGAGCGCCAGCATGTAGTACGAGAACAGCTCGATGTCGAAGCCCACCCACTCCACGGAGATGTGAAACCACGGGACCACGAAAAAGGCGAGCGGGCGCAGGCGCCGCAGCGTCAAGGCGACGGCGGCCCCCAGCTCGCCGAGCGCCACCGCCCAGGCGAGCGCCTCAAAGGTCTGCGCCGCGCTGAGCCCGAGCGCGCCCCCCCAGCCCACCACGGCGGCGCGCACGTCGGCGCTCTGGAGGACGCCGGAGAGGGTGTCGCCCGAGAGCCAGGCGGCGTCGAGCTTAGCGACGCCCGTCCAGAGGTAGATGAGCGCCAGCTGCGCCACCAGGGCGTCATAGGAGGCGTGCGCGCGCGGCGGCGCCTCGCGGCCCGCCCCGCCCAGCGGCGCCCACGAGAGGAGCGCGAGGAGCAGCACGAGCAGGTAGTGGTGCTGGTAGCTGTCGGCCTGGCTCCAGAGGTAGACGTAGCCGTAGAGGGCGGCGAGGAGCGCCACCACCGCCCGCCCGCCCACGCCGAGGGCGGCGAGGAGCGCCAGCGCCCCGCTCACGAGGTAGAGCGCCCCCACGGCGCCCGGGGTGGGCGTGAGCGCGCCGAGGGGCGCGAGGTGGGGGACGTTGAAGCCGCCAGCGCCGTAACGCGGGGCGTGGGAGAGCTGAATCCACCAGAGGTCGTACGAGAGGAGCCCAAAGAAGCCCACGCGGAGGGCGAGGAGCGCGCTCGGGGGGCGGTCGAGCTGGCAGAGGCGCGCCCAGCGCGCCTTGAGAGCGGAGGGCGCGGAGGGCGCGGGGGGCGCGGGGGGCGCGGGGGGGGCGGGGGAGGGCGCGGAGGAGGGCGCGGAGGAGGGCGAGGAGGAGAGGACGGGCGCGGGGGAGGCGGCGCGCGGCCGCTCGCCCTTGCGCGCGCGCTGGCTCTTGCTCTTGCTCTTGCTCATGGGCGCACCTGCTCGCAGAGGTTGACGTCGCCGCCCTGCACGAGCACGGGGGCGTGGGG
>VGTA01000949.1 GCA_016874875.1 Deltaproteobacteria bacterium
GGGGGAGCGGGGCGCGGCGGGCGCGGCGGGCGCGGCGGGCGCGGCGGGCGCGGCGGGCGCGGCGGGCGCGGCGGGCGCGACGGGCGCGGCGGGCGCGGCGGGCGCGGCGGGCGCGGAGGGCGCGGAGGGAGGGGAGGGCGCGGCGGGGCTCGGGCCCGCGCTGGGGGCGCTGCGCGCGGCGTCGCCGTGGGGGGGGGCGGGGGACGGCGACCCGCCGGCGGCGCGCGCCCTCTATGTGCACACGCACCTAGACTTTGACCCTCGGGGGCGCCTCGCGCGCCGGCACCGCGAGGTGGTGGAGGTGCTGCGCCCCGACGGCGCGCCGCGCCTGCGCGCCCTGCGCGTGGCCCACGTGCCGAGCGCCGAGACGCTGGCGGTGGAGCGCGCGTGGGTGTGGCGGGGGGGCGCGCGCCTGCCGCCGGCGCGCGTGTCGCGGCGCGCGCTCTCCGACCCGCAGGCGCGCCTCTACTTTGAGGCGGTGGAGGAGGTGGTGGAGATGCCCCCGCTCGCCGCGGGCGACGTGGTGGAGTGGGCGTGGTCGATCACCGAGCAGCACCCCGACCCCGAGGAGGTCCGCGTGCACGGGGAGCTGGTGCCGCTGCAGGGGCCCGAGCCGCGCGCGGAGGTGCGCCTCACCCTCGGGGCGCGGGCGCGCGCCCGCCTGCGGGTGGCGGTGGAGGGGCGCGGGGCGTGGGTGGAGCGCGACGAGGGGGCGGGGGCGGTGGTGGCGCGCGCGCTCCCCCCCCTCGCCGACGAGCCCCTCGCCCCCGCCGGCGCCAGCGCCGCCGCTTATGTGCACCTGAGCGTCTTCGCCACCTGGGAGAGCGTGCGCGCCCTCTACCACGCGCTGCTCACCGCCGCGCTGGAGGGGTCCGGCGCGCTGCGCGACGTGGCGGCGAAGTGGACCCGCGGGGCGCGCACCGACGAGGAGCGCCTGCGCGCCCTCTACGACGAGGTGACGCGGCGCGTGCGCTACGTGGGGCTTGAGCTCGGGCGCCACAGCTTTGAGCCCGCCGCCCCGCGCGACACGCTCGCCCGCGGCTTTGGCGACTGCAAGGACCGCGCGGCGCTCATGATCGCGCTGGCGCGGGCGGTGGGCGTGCCGCTCTATTTCGTCATGGTGAGGACGCGCGACACCGGCGCGGTGGAGGTGGCGGGGGCGGCGAGTCTGAGCGCCTTCAACCACGCCGCCCTCTACGCGCCCACGCTCGGGCGCTTCCTCGACCCCACCGTCAGCCAGCATGACATCTGGGCGCTCCCGCCGCTCGACGCCGGGGCGCAGGCGCTGCTCGTGGACCCCGAGGGGCCCGCGGGCGCCCCGCGCGACCCGACGGCCCCGGCGCCGCGCGGCGGGCTGCTCCCGCGGATTCCGCACCCGCCCCCCGCCGCCCACGCCGTGGAGCTCACCCTGCGCGCGCCCCGCGCGGGCGAGGGGGCGCCGCGGTGGGCGCGGGGGGTGGCGGAGTGGCGCATGACGGGGCCGGCGGCGGCGGAGGCGCGCGCGCGGCTGAGCGAGGGGGCGGGCGCCGCGCGCGGCTGGGCGCGCGAGGCGCTCGACGGCCGCTGGGGCGCCCCCGAGGGCGCCGACGACCGCCTCGAGGTGGCGGTGGAGGGCGCCGCCCCCGCCCGCGACCCGCTCGTAGTGCGCGCGTGGCGCCCCGCCCCCCCCCCCGCCCTGCCCCCCCTCCTGCGCCGCCTCGCCTGGCTCCCCCGCCACGCCCCCGCCGCCGCCCGCCGCGCCCCCTGGGTCCGCGCCGCCACCCGCGAGGCCCTCTGCGCCCC
>VGTA01000950.1 GCA_016874875.1 Deltaproteobacteria bacterium
GGCAGCGCGCAGGTTGTGCTCCGCGCGCCCCTCGGGCGCGGCGCGGAGGGCGGCGAGGGCGGGGCGGAGCTTGGCCTCCGTCTCACGCCACTCCCGCCCCGGCGACGAGCCCGCCACCACGCCCGCCCCGGCGTAGAGGGTGGCGCGCGCGGGGGTGAGGAGGGCGGCGCGAATCGCCACGTGCGCCTCCACGCGCCCGCCGAGGTCCGCCCACGCCCACGGCGCCCCGTAGGCGCCGCGCGCGAGAGGCTCACGCCCCCGCAGGTGCTCGAGCGCCGCCCCGCGCGGCCGCCCCCCGAGGGCGGGGGTGGGGTGCAGCGCGAGCAGCAGGCGCGAGGGCGCCTGCGCCGCCGCGAGAGAGGCGCGCAGGGGCGTCTCGAGGTGCCAGAGCGTGGGGAGGGCGCGGGGGCGCGTCTCGCCCACCTCGAGCGGGGCGCGGAGAGGGAGGGCGCTGAGCTGCTCGCGCAGCGCCTCCACCACGAGGGCGTGCTCGCGGCGCTCTTTGGGGTCGGCGAGGAGGCGGGCGGCGATGGCGGCGTCGGCGGCGTTGGCGGGGGCGCGCTGGGCGGTGCCGGCGAGGGCGTGGGTGCGCAGCTCGGCGCCGCGGAGCGAGAAGAGGCGCTCGGGCGTGGCGCCCACGAGCGCCTCCGTGGGGCGGGGGCAGAGGGCGAAGGGCGTGACGTCGGCGGGGGAGGCTGCGAGGTGGGCGAGCCACGTGCGCGCGGCGCTCCACCTCGCCGCGGCGGGGGCGCGCGCCTCGGCGCTGCGGGCGAGCACCACCTTCTCGAGCGCCCCGGCGGCGCACAGGGCCTCCGCGGCTCGGACGCGGGCGGACCAGGACTCCTCGGTGTCGCTGAGCGCGTGAGCGGTGGCGGCGTGAGCGGCGGTGACGGCGTGAGCGGCGGCGGCGTGAGCGGCGGCGGCGTGAGCGGTGGCAGCCTTTTTATTGAGCCGTTCAGCGACCTCTAAACATCCCTCTCCCCCCTCCCAGACCGCCACCCCGAACCCCTCAAGCGCCCCTAGCGGCCCCGCCCCCTCCCCCACCACCAAGCACAGCGCAGGCACCCACGCCAGCCCCCCTCGCCCCCACGCCTCACCCTCCCCCGCGCGGCGCTCATCAAACGAGAGGGACACGAGCGCCCGCGGCAGCCCCCGCCACCCCTCTCCCGCTGCCGCCCCCCCCGTCGCCAGCGGCGCCGCATCAGGCGGCGCGTCGAGCGCCGCCGCCACCGCCGCGTGCGAATCCTCCGCGTGTGGCTCCCCCCCCGCGCACACCCACACCGCCCCCCCCTCGCGCCACGCCGCCCACGGCGCCCCGCGCTCCTCTAGCCCCACCACGAGCCCCTCGAGGTCAAGGCGCGCGAGGCGCGCGAGCCCCGCCAGCGCCTGAGCGCCGCCCAGCGCCCCTGCGGCGGGCGCGGCGAGCACGGCGGGCGCGGCGGGTGCGGCGAGCGCGGCGGGCGCGGCGGGCGCGGCGGGCGCAGCGGGGGACGGGGGCATGCGGGCGACCTCTCAGCGAGCGGCGCGGTGGGCTTGGCACTATGTTTAACAGTCTATGAACATCTACCGACCGCGCACAAAAAAGACAAGCGCTTTCTCGCGTCGCCCCTCGCGACGCCCGCTACAGTAAAAACAAAAAAGATATATATTTATAAAACTTATGATATGTTTAAATATATATAAACATCACTACTTGACCCGCGCCCCCCGCATCGCCTAAGACCAAAGAGCCCTCGGCGCCCCCCCTCCCCCCGCGCCCCCCGCGCCACACCATGCCCGAC
>VGTA01000951.1 GCA_016874875.1 Deltaproteobacteria bacterium
GACCCTGTCCCGCTCCGCCCGGGCAGCCCCTCGTTCCGCCTGCTCACGCAGCTGCGCGACGAGGCGCACAAGACCGCCCTCAGCGCCCACCGCAAGGCGCGCAGCGCTGCCCGCCTCCGCAGCCCCCTCGACGAGCTCCCCGGCGTGGGCCCCGCCCGCCGCAAGGCGCTCCTGCGGGCGTTCGGGGACCTCGACGGCGTGGCCCGCGCCCCCCTTGAGGAGCTCGCCGCGGTGGTGCCGGCGGGGGTGGCGCGGGCGGTGTGGGAGGCGCTGGCGCCGCTGCGGGGGTGAGGGGGGAGGGGGCCCTCAGAAGGGCGCGAAATTTCCAGTGACGCGCGCCTGGATGAGCCACTGGCGGCGCTCCTGATGGTCCTTCATCAGCCAGCGCCAGTAGGCGTACACCAGATACGGACGAGGCTGATCCTTCAAGAGGCGCTTAAAGCTATACAGGTCACGCTTTGACTGCGCGCGCCGCTTCGCGCGAGGCGTCATAAGCTGATGCCTGAAGCGGCGCTCAAGGAGGCGGTGGGTGATGTCCTGCGCCGAGCCCTCGATGTGGTCATCAGAGGCGCTGTAGAAGGTGTGCCAGTGCTGCCATGAGGCGTCGAGCCCGAGGTGCGTGACGAGGTGCGCGAGCTCGTGGATGCGGACCACCCGCGTGAGCGAGGTGAGCGAGAGGCTCCGGCGAGTGGCGCACATCAAGAGCTTGAGCGCGTAATACTCGATCTCGGGCGCCGCGCGCTCAATGATCTGCACCGCCGTTAGGGTCGCCGCCGTTGGGGTATGGGGTTTACTCGATGTCTGGCTGATGGTCGCCTGGGCCTTATAGACCGCGAGCGGGTCAATGATCACATGTACGCCACCGCCGCGCTCGGTGGGCGTAAAGGTGTCAGTGTCCCCCAAGAGGTCATCACCGAGCAGCCTCCTCACCGGCTCCCAGAGGGAGTCATTAAACTCTGGAAGATTGATCTCATTTCCCCCATCTGAGAGCAGCGTGTCGTCGTTGATATCAAGAGGCCCGTCTCGAAGCGCTTCCCTCAGGCGCGCGTCGAGGGTCTCTGCGAGATGGCTCGCGCGCACTTCATCGAGGCTCGCCAGGATGTGGTCGATCTGCGTGAGCGCCTCATCGCAGAGCTGCCGGTCTCTGGCCGCCAGAGGGTTGTTGGTGGTGGCCCAGGTGGGGCGCGGCTGAGCTTGGGGGGTGATGAGCGCGAGGCGGTGAGGGGCCAGCAAGAGCACGTTCTGAGGGCAGCCGCCTTGATGGGTGAGCAGCTTCAGGCCCGCCTCGTGCTGCACATCGTCCACCTCTTTTCTCAGGCCGCCGTTGACGATCTGCTGGACCTCCTCGCACAGGGTGACGAGCGTCTTTTGGAGTTGACGGTGCCCGTGCGACAGCTGTGGAGGAAAGGTCGTGTGTCTCACAAGAGTGTTTGCCATGTGAATGAGTCCTTTTTCAGGCATCGCGTTGGATCGCCTGCGATAAGACACACACACTGCGCACCTAAAATCTCATCAGCTCTTCAAAAAAATAAAAAAGCCCCAAGCGCCCCCCCCAAGCGCCCCCTCAGGCCGCCTCTAGTGGGCCGCGCGGCAGGGCTGCGGGGGTGAGGGGCGTCACGGCCTCCCCCACGGCGCCAGGCGCGGCGTGCGGCGCAGGTAGTCTTGGTAGTCGGGGTCGTCGCCCCAGCGCGCGCGCGCCCGCGCCTCCAAGAGCGGCACGCCGCTCACGCGCGTGAGGAGCAGGTACACGCCCACCGGCGAGAGGAGCGACAGGTAGAG
>VGTA01000952.1 GCA_016874875.1 Deltaproteobacteria bacterium
TGCGGGGGGCGTGGGCGTGTCGAGGTCGAGCCCCACGCCGCCGCACGTCGTACACGCGCGGGGATAGGCGATGTGAAAAGCGAGCTCACGGCGGCCTATCAGCTCATAGGCCGCGTCTAGGCGCTCGGCGATTACATCGCTGGGGGTGTCTTTCAGCTCTGCGGGGGTCATGGCCATTTAGGGCGCCTCCTGTGTGGGCGTGGTGGCGCTCAGGCTAAGGCTCAGGGTGCCGGCGAGCGCCGCGGCGGCGCGGCGTTGGTGGTCGGCGAGGGTGGCGGCGTCGGGGTGGTCGGGGCCCGCGGCGCTAAGGAATACCTGGGCGGTCACGGCGTGCTTCTGAGCGCGGGCGCGGGCGCGCTTGAGCGCGGTACGGTCGCCCACCTGGGCGGCGCGCTTGGCGTCGCGGAGGGCGCGTTGTGCGAGCAGTAGGGCGCGGCGCGTCAACTGCGCGAATGGGAAGGCGTGGGGGAGGCTCACTTGAGGGGCTCCTGTGCGGGTGAGGTGGGCGCGGGTGTGGGGGTGGGGGTGGGTGTGGCGTTGCGCTTCTTACGCTCACGGGCCACGCGCCGGTCATGGCGCGATTTCTCGCGGAGGGCGGCGCTCCAGGCCTCAAAGGTTGTTGCGCGGGTGCGCCCGTGGCGGCGGGCGTCGGCGCCGTGTATGTCTTTTGTACGCACGCACACCCATGAGCGCGAGCGCTGGAGGGTGGCGGCGATCTCGGTGACGGTGCGCCCCTCGCGCTTGAGCGCGCGGGCGCGCTGCACCTCGGGGGGGGCGTCGGCGTGATCCCAGCGTGGGTGCTTGTGCTCTTGCCGCAGCACCAGCGGGGCGCCCGCCTCAAGCTCGCCTAGAAAGGCGAGGTCGCCCCGTAACGTGCTCACGCTGCGCCCGGTGGCGGCGGCGATGGCGCACATCGAAGCGCCCGCGCGCCATAGCGCTTTGATCTGCTGGAGGTAGGTGGGCTGGCTCAAAGCGCGCCGCCCCCCTCCCCCTCGATGAGCCCCGCCGCGGTGAGGGTGGCGGGGAAGTAGGGCGCGAGGGCGTCGCGCATGACGCGGGCGACGGCGGCGGTTTCGGGCTGGGCGTGCTCGTCGGTGCGGAGCCTGATCATCTTGATCAGGTTGAGCAGGTTTCCGCTGAGCCAACACCGCGTGAGCGTGGCGACGGGCAGCACGGCGCGGGCGACCTCGCGCGCCACCCCTGCTGCAATCAGCTCCTCGTAGAGCGCGAGGGTGGAGGCGTGGTGCGCCTCGACGCGCGCGGCGAGCTCCTCGGCGCGGTCGGTGTCCTCGATAGGCTCGCCGGTCGAGCATTGGAGGCGGCGCGCGTGCTGTGCGCGGAGGTCGCCCGCGCCCGGCGTCCATACCTGGAGCCCGTCGGAGGTATAACGGCGGCTCATCTCGTTAAATGAGAGCGTGCGGTGGCGCATGATCTGGCGCGCCACAAACAGCGGCGCTTCGATATGGAACGTGGCGCCCGCGTGCTCAAGGGTGCTCGTGTGTCCGTGCTCGATTAGGTAGTCGAGGAGGCGCCGGTCGGCGGGGTTGGAGGCCTGCGCGCGGGGCTCGTAGATGAGGCGCGCCTGGTCGCCGCGGAGGCTCAGGGGCGCGGGTGGCAGGTCGGCGCGCACGCTCACGCGCGCCGCGTCTACGGCGCTCATGTCGGCGCCCCAGGTCTGGATCAGATGCACGCGCGAGGCGCGGCGCGTGATGTGCGGGTGCGTGGTGTCGGTGTCGGTGTTCATGGCGCGGGGGTCTTGGGGGGTGTGGTGGGTGT
>VGTA01000953.1 GCA_016874875.1 Deltaproteobacteria bacterium
CTCTCTGCGCCCGCGGGGGGGCGCGCTCTCGGGGCGCGTAGTATACCCCAAGGACGGCGCTGCCCCCAAGCGCCTCGCCGCGCCGCGCCGCGCCGCGCCTACTCTGCGCCCTGCTCTGCGCCCTGCCCTGCGCCCTGCCCTGCGCCCTGCGCGGGCGCGCCGCCCGGGGGCGTCACCAGGGCCTCTAGCAAGAGTCCCACGCCCTCCGCCGCCAAGCCGAGGCGCGGGTCCTCCGCGGCGAGCTCGCGGGTGAGGGCGCGGGTGAGGGCGCGGGCCATCGCCGGGGGGTCGCCCTCGGGGGCGCTGAGCGCCTCACCGAGCGCGCCGGCCCAGCGCGCCGCGGCGGGCTCCTCGCGCAGCAGGTCCTCGAGGAGGGCGGCGAGGGCCTCGTAGTCCACCTGCTCGTGGTTGAGGTCGCCGCGCAGGGAGCCCTCTAGGAGCTCGGCGAGGGCGCCCACGCCCTTGTGCTCCGCCCAGCGGCGCACGCGGGGGTCGAGGCGCACGAGCGCCTCCTCGCCCCAGAGCAGGCGCAGGGCCTGGTACACGCTCAGGGCGCCCACGTCCTCATCGCCGTGGCGCTCCTCGAGCCAGCGGCGCCAGAGGGCGTCGAGGGCGTCAAGGGCGTCGGCGTCGCCCCCGGCGGCCTGGCGCGCGGCGCGGAGGTGGCGCCGGAGGTCGTCGGCGCCCGCCCCCCCCGCCCGCCGCGCCGCCGCGTGAGACGCCAGCGCCGCGTCGAGGGCGGCGGCGCCCAGCTGCGCGCGGAGCGTCCACAAGAAGAGCGCCCCCTTGGCGTCCGCGAGGGGGCGGGCGAGGGGGTGCGCGGCGGCGGCGGGGGCGTCCTCGGCGCCGAGCAGGCGCGCGAGGTGATAGACGAGGCGCGCCGCGAGGTCCACCTGCCGCCGCGCGGCCTCGGGGCCGAGCGTGGCGTGCAGGTGCGCGGCGGCGCAGTAGAGCGCGAGCGCCTCATCAGAGAGGGGCGCGGCGGGCGCGGTGGGCGCGGCAAGCGCGGCGGGCGCGCTGAGCGCCTGCCCGGCCCACCACTGCCGCGCCACGGCGCGCGCCGCCCAGAGCGCGCGCGCCTCCGCCGCCGCGCCCCCCGCGCCCCTGTAGAGCGCCGCCGGCGCCGCCAGCACCCCGTCCGCCCCCGCGCCCCCCGCGTCGAGCGCCACGCCGGGCGGCGCCTCCGCGAGCTCGAGCTTGAGGCGCGGGGAGGGCCCGAGGCGCCCCTCGAGCCCCGCGAGGGCGCTCGCCGCCGCCCGCAGGAGCTCGCCGCTAGCGGCGGCGTTGGCGGGGAGGGCGTGGCTGTGGACGCGCGCGGCGCGCCCCTCGGCGAGGGGAACGTCGAGGCTCTGGCGCTCGTAGCGCGGGGAGAGGAGGAGCGGGAAGTCGCGGGTGAGCGTCGCCGCGAAACGGCGGCGCACCTGCGCCGCGCCCTGCGCCGCGCCCGCCTCCACCTCCTGCGCCTCGCCCACCTCCACCCCCGGCGTCACCGCCGTCACCTCGGCGGGCAGCGAGAGCGTCACATCATAGTGGGCGAGGGGCGGCGCCCCCTCCACCGCCAGCAGCGGGAGCCAGCGGCGCAGGGCGGTGATGTCGCCCCCGTGCCCAAATCCAGCCTCCCCCGCCCCCTCTGCGCCGCCCGCGCCGAGGAGCGATGAGAGCATGTTCTCCATGTCGAGGGGGAGAGCGGGGTCTTGGCGGTCCCTCTGCGCTTCTAGGGAGTCGGCTAGAGAGTTGGCTAGAGAGTCGGCTAGAGAGTCGGCTAGAGAGTCGGC
>VGTA01000954.1 GCA_016874875.1 Deltaproteobacteria bacterium
GGGGCGGGGGCGGGGGCGGGGGCGGGGGGAGAGGGCAGGAGGGAGCGCGGTGACGGCTGCGTGGTCATGGGGGGAGGCGCCTTTGGGGGGGTGAGGGGATGACGCGCGATCAACCTCTTTGGGTGATATCATGTTCATGTGTCATACCCAAGACTACATGAACACTCTTTCTACTTAATCGCGCCCCCTAAACCCCCGTCGAGGGGCTCCCCGTGCGCGCTTCGCAAAGAATCCTCACCCCCCGCCGCGCGCGCCCCCTACAGCCCCACGTCCACTCCCACCCACACGCTCCTGCCCGGCAGCGGGCGCAGGAGGGCGTCCTGCGAGCGCGCGTCGAGGAGATTCTGAAAGCTCACGTCGAGCGAGACGCGCCCCTCCCCCACGCGCCACGCGCGCCGCAGCCCCAGGTCCACAAAGAGGGCAGGGGGGAGGGCGCGCAGCCCATAGCGGTCCACGCTCAGCGCCCCGCGCCCCCACGCGCGCAGCCACAGCTCCACCGGGCTGAGCTCCACCCACAGGCGCGCCCACCCAAAGTGGCGCGGGCGCAGCGGGAGGGGGCGCCCCTCGGGGGAGGGGGGGGGGCCCCGCTGCTCGTGCTCTAGGGCGCTGACCTGCCCCTCGAGGCCCGCCGGGGGGAGGGGCGCGCGGGTGAGGCGCGCCGCGCCGCTCAGCTCGGCGCCCCACACGCGCGCGCCGAGGTCGTCGCGCGCCTGTGTTCGGTACACGTCGAGCGGCACGTAGAGGATGAGGCGCGAGTAGCGCTGGTAGAAGCCCACCGCCGACAGGCGCCAGCGGCGCGCCGGGGCGCGGAGGGCGCAGCCCGCCTCCCCCCACAGCCCGTCCTCGGGGCGAAGGGCGGGGTTGGGGAGCAGCCCGGGGCCGCGCAGGTGCCGCTCGTCGAGGCCGGGGTCGCGGAAGGCGCGGCTGGCGCGCCCGTGGCAGCCGAGGCGCAGCGGCGCCGCCCCCCGCCAGCGCGCGGTGAGCGCCGGGACCAGCAGCGGCGCGCGCTCGGTGTTGAGGTCGAGGCGCGCTGCGGCCTCTAGGCGCCAGGCGCCACGCGCGATCGCTAGCTCAGGGGCGAGGGCGGCGAGGGCGCGCGCCCCCCCCCCGGCGAGTCCCCCCGACCCCGCCGCCCCGGTCTCGGCGCGCGCGAGACTCCCGCTGAGCGCGAGCCCCCACGAGAGCCCCGGCGGCGCCCAGGGGGCGGCGAGGGGGGCGGGCGCCCACGCGAGGCGCGCCCCGGCGCTGAGGTCGCTGAAGGTGAAGCGCGCGCGCGCGGCGCTCTGCCACAGCGGCGCGCCCTCCTCGTAGGCGTAGGCGCGCTCCGTGGCGTAGAGCGACAGCGCGGGGGCGCGGCGGGCGGCGGGGGTGAGGGCGAGGGAGGCGAGCGAGAGGCGCTGGGCGCTGGCCGCGCCGCCGAGGTCGAGGCCGTCGGGGCCCGGCTCTCCGCGCGCGAGGCGCCCCACGCTCGCCACCCCGCTGAGGGCGCCGAGGGCGCCCCGCGCCTCCCACGAGAGCGCCCCGGCGAGGCGCTCGTAGGCGGCGCCCGCGCGGCGCCGCAGCAGGCCCTCGCGGTCGACGTAGGCGAACGCCCCCGAGCCCCCCCCCGCCGACACCCCCAGCGCCGCGCCGCCCCCCGCCCCCCCCAGCCCCACGCGCAGCCCGAGGTCCGCGCCGCGCTGCGAGGTGAGTCCCAGCCGCGCGCCGGCGCGCGCGCCGAGGGGGGGCGAGGGCAGCGAGAGCGCCACGCGCCCCCCCTGCGCGCCACTCCCG
>VGTA01000955.1 GCA_016874875.1 Deltaproteobacteria bacterium
GATGGCGGCGTTCAACCTCAGCCTCGCCCCCGCCGAGGGCCCCGCCGCCCTCGCGTTCGCCGCCCTGTTCGCCGTCGTGGGCGCGCAGCGCCTCCGCGCCGGCCTCCGCCTGCGCGCGCTGCCCCCTCAGGCGCGCGCCTACCGCGTGGGCCCCGAGGGCCTCTTTAAGACGCTCGAGGGGCGCGACCTCGCCCGCCTCGACCTCCGCGCCGTGCGCGCGCTGTGGCTCTCGGAGAGGCGCGAGGCGCTCTACCTGCTCACGCCGCGCGGCCTGCAGACGCTCAGCGCCGACGAGCTGGAGCGCGCGGCGGACTGGGAGCGCCTCACGCTGCACCTCGAGCGCTGCGTCTCGGCGACGCTGTGGGCGCAGGGGGAGGTGGCGTGGCGTGAGGCGCAGGCGCGCAGCCACGCCCTGCGCGGCCTTCGGGGCGCGCCCACCCCCGCCGCCGTGCGCCTCATCGCGCTCTGCGCCCTCTCGCTGCCGCTCAGCGCCCTCCTCGCCGCCCTCGCCGGCCTCAGCCCCGAGGCGCTGCTCGCCGCGCACCCGCACCTCACCTACGCGCTGCTCGGCGGCAGCGCTCCGTGGCTCCTCGAGGGGGTGGGCTGGGCGCGCGTCGCCGCCGCGCCTCTCGCCAACCTCGACGTCACCCACCTCGCGCTCCTCTGCGCCGCCCTCTGGTGGGCGGGCAGGCCCCTCGAGCGCCTCTGGGGGGGCGCGCGCCTGTGGCTCCTCTTTGGGCTGTCGGTCCTCGCCGCGCAGGGGGCGCGCCTGGCGGGGGGCGCGGCGTGGGAGGCGCTCGCGCTGCCCTTTGGCGGCGCGCTCGCCGGCGGCGTGGCGGCGCTGGTGGCCCTCCTCGCCCTGCTCCGCCGCGCCCCGCGCGACGAGGAGACGCTCTTTGGCGCCTCGCGCGGCGCCCTCTCGGCGCTCGCGCTGGTGGGGCTCCTCGCGCTCTCCGCCGCCGCGGGCCCCGCCGCCGCGCCCCTGTGGGCGGAGGTGGGCGCGGGGGCGCTCGCGGGCGCCCTCGGCGCCCTCGCCTGGCCGGCGCGCCCCGAGCGCGTCGCCCCGCCCCGCCCCGCGCTCCGGGCGGCGGGCTGGGCGCTCGGCGCGCTGTGGGCGGCGGGCGTGGCGCTCCACGCGCTCGACCTCTCGGCGCCCGCGGCGGGGCGCCTGGGCGCGCTCGTGGCGTCCGCGCCGCGCGGGGACGCCTGGCAGGTGAGCGCCGCCGCCCTCTGCGCCGCGCGCCCCGACTGCGACGCGCCCACGCGCGCCCGCGCCCTCAGCGCCCTCGGCGCCCTCCGCCCCCACCACCCCCTCACGCTCAACGCACCCCCCCTCGCCCGCAAGCTCCACGCCGCGCACGCGCGCCTCGCCCTCCGCGACGCCCTCGCGCGGCTCGACTCGCCCGAGGGTCCCGAGGCGCTCTCCGCCGCGCTCCGCGACGCCCTGCGCTGCGCCGTGGTGACGCCGTCGAGCGCGTGCGGGCAAGAGGCGCTGCGCGCCCTCGACTCGCCAGCGGCGCGCGCCGCCCTCGCCGCCCGCGCCCCTCGCTGGCTACAGGCGCGCGTGACCCCGCCAGCGACCCCCGCCGGCGCCCCCGCGCTCCGCTGGGAGGGCGCCCCGGACTCCGCCGACCGCTCGTCCCCCCGCCGCGTGTGGGTGGCGGCGGGGGACGCGAGCGGCGCGCGGCGCTTGGTGAGCGCCCCGCTGGAGGGGGCAGGGCGCGTGGAGGGCGCCCTGGAGCTGCCGGGGGCGCAGGGGGCGCAGG
>VGTA01000956.1 GCA_016874875.1 Deltaproteobacteria bacterium
GGGGGGGGGGGGGGGGGGGGGGGGGGGGGGGGGGGGGGGGGGGGCGGGGGGGGGCGGGGGGGGGGGGGGGGGGGGGGGGCGCGCTCGGGGAATAGCGGCGGGCGCCGAGGGTGTTTGTATGCGCTTTGGGGGCAGGGCGCGCCACCCGCGTGCGCTTACCTTATCTTTACTATTACCCGCGCGTCCCTCACATCTGCTGCCCGCGCGCCCACTCACCCGCACAAGAGAGGTCACCGATGACTCGCTCAGCCGCCCTCCGCGGCGCCCTCGCGGCCGCCGCGCTCTCCCTCGGGGGAAGCGCCCTCGGCTCCGCCGTGGAGCTCAGCCCCCTCGCGCCCCTCCCCCTCCTCCTCGCCCGCGCCCGCGCCGAGGTCGCCCCCGCGCAGGGCTTTAGCGCCGTCGCCAAGCGCACCATCCCCTCCGTGGTCGCCATCCAAATCAAGAAGCGCGCCGCGCGCCCCGCCCCGGGCGAGGGCGGGGGCTTTGAGGAGGAGTTCCTGAGGCACTTCTTTGGCTACGGCGGGCGCGGCGGGCACGGCGGGCGCGGCCCGGCGCCCCGCGGCCCCGAGGAGGCGGAGGGGCAGGGCTCCGGCTTCATCGTCAGCGAGGACGGCTACATCCTCACCAACAACCACGTGGTGGGCGGCGCCGACGAGATCGAGGTCAAGCTCGAGGACGGGCGCGCCCTGCCGGCCACCCTCGTGGGCGCCGACGAGAAGTCGGACGTGGCGGTGATCAAGGTGGAGGCGCGGGGGCTGCCCGCCCTCAAGACCGGCGACTCTGAGCGCCTCGAGATCGGGGACTGGGTGATCGCCGTGGGCAACCCCTTTGGGCTCTCCGCCACCCTCACGGTGGGCGTGGTGAGCGCCAAGGGGCGCGCCAACATGGGCATCACCGACTACGAGGACTTTATTCAGACCGACGCCGCCATCAACCCCGGCAACTCCGGCGGCCCCCTCCTCAACATCGGCGGCGAGGTGGTGGGCATCAACACGGCCATCTACAGCCGCAGCGGCGGCTACATGGGCATCGGGTTCGCGATCCCCATCCAGATGGCGCTCAAGATCAAGGACCAGCTCATCTCCTACGGCGAGGTGCGCCGCAGCAAGATGGGCGTGCTCATCCAGGAGCTCACCCGCGAGGTGGCGGAGCGCCTGGGCGCCAGCGAGCGCGGCGCGCTGATCGCCGAGGTGCTCCCGGACTCCCCGGCGGAGGCGGCGGGGCTCAAGGCGGGCGACGTGGTGCTCAAGATGGGCGCCCACGCCCTCGAGTCCTCCGCCGACTTCCGCAACCGCGTGGCGCTCACCCCCCCCGGCGAGCGCCTGTCGCTCCTGGTGCTCCGCGACGGTAAAGAGCGCGTCATCGAGGTGGAGGTGGAGGCCATGGAGGGCGCCGCGCGCCCCGGGGCGCGCGCCCCGCAGGGCGGCGCTCCCGCGGGGGCGAGCGCCCTCGGCGACCTCGGCTTTGACGGGCAGGCCGTGACCCCCGACCTCGCGCGCAAGCTCCGCCTCCGCCGCGTGGTGGGCGTCCTCATCACCGACGTGACCCGCGGCGGCGCGGCGGCGCGCGCCGGCCTCGCCGCCGGGCAGGTGATTCTCAGCGTCAACCAGAGGGACGTCAGCGACGTGGAGTCGCTCTCGCGTGAGATCAAGCGCTCCGGCGACGCCGCGCTGCTGCGCGTGTGGAGCGAGGAGGGCGTCCGCTTTGTGGTGCTGAGCCGCTGAGCGTCAGGGGGCGGGGGCCTCGGGGGCTTGGGCGGGGGCCTC
>VGTA01000957.1 GCA_016874875.1 Deltaproteobacteria bacterium
GGGGGGCGGGCGAGGCGCCCTTGCGCGGCGGCGTGGCTTGGCGCAGCGTGTGTGGCAGCAGGTCGTATACACCAAGAGGCGCGCCCATGTCATCACCCCCCCGCTCAGATCACGCCCCCCTCCCCGACGCCTACCTCTTTGACCTCGACGGCACCTTGATCGACACGGCGGGCGACATCGCGGCGGCGGTGAACGCCACCCGCGCCCGCTACGACCTCCCCCCGCTCCCCCTCGGCGACGTGGAGGGGGCGGTGGGCCACGGCGCTACCGAGCTGCTGCGCGCCACCCTGCCGCCGGCGCTCCACCCGCGCCTCGACGAGGCGCGAGAGGCGTTCGTGAGCCACTACGAGCGGCACCTGTGCGTCCACACGCGCCCCTACGAGGGCGTGGAGGAGTCCTTGGCGCGCCTGGGGGCCGCGGGGGCGCGACTCGCGCTCGTCACCAACAAGCCCGCGCGCCTCACCCTCCCCCTCCTGCGCGCCCTCGGCTGGGAGGGGCGCTTTGAGGTGGTGATCTGCGGCGACACCCTCCCGCAGCGCAAGCCCCACCCCCTGCCCCTCCGCGCCGCCCTCGAGCGCCTCGGCGTGCCGCCCGCCCGCGCGCTCTTTGTGGGCGACACCGAGGTGGACGCCCACGCCGCCCTCGCCGCGCGCGTCCCCCTCGCCGTGGTCCCCTACGGCCGAGCGGCGGCGGCGGCGGCGAGCGGCGCCTTTGGGGAGGAGGCGCGCGTGCGCGACCTGCCCGCCTTGGTGGCGGCGCGCGCGGAGGGGCCGCGCCAGGGCCCGGCGGGCGGTGCGGCGGGCGGTGCGGCGGGCGGTGCGGCGGGGGGCGCGCAGCTCCCGCGCCTCCCGCGGCGCCTCTTGGCGCACGCGCTGCGCCAGCGCCTGATGAGGGCCGTGGCGGAGGCGCCGCGCGAGCGCTTCTTGGGGCTGTGGGACCTCATCATCTTGCTCTTGTCGGTCTACATCCTCACCGCCTTCACCGCCCAGCAGCTCTGGGCGCTCAGCCCCGAGCACCTCAAGGTCCTCGAGGTCTTGGACTACGCGGCGTGCGCCGTCTTCTTGTTTGACTTCTGCCTCCGCCTCTGGCTCGCCGAGCGCAAGCTCTCCTACCTCAAGTGGGGCTGGCTCGACCTCCTCTCGAGCCTCCCCACCCTCGACGCCCTGCGCTGGGGGCGACTCTTTCGCCTCGTGCGCGTGGCGCGCGCCCTGCGCTCGGCGTGGGCGCTGCACACGCGACTCGAGCGCCACCTCAAGGACCCCTTCCTGGTGGTGGCGTTCGTGTCGTTCTCCGTGATCACCTTTGGCGCCCTCGGGGTGCTCCACCTCGAGCATGGCGCCGCGGACGCCAACATCCAGAGCGCCGAGGACGCGCTCTGGTGGGCGTGGGTGACCATCACCACCGTGGGCTACGGCGACCGCTACCCCGTGACCACCGAGGGGCGCCTCCTCGCCGGCGCCATCATGAGCGCGGGGGTGGGGCTCTTTGGCGTTTTTACGGTGCAGTGCACGCAGCACTTCCTCAAGACCACCGAGGCCAAGGAGCGCGCCTCCCTCGAAGAGCTCCGCGACGAGCTGCGCGCCCTGCGCGCGCAGATCGCCCGCCTCGAGCGCGACGCGCCGCCCCCTAACCCGCCCCCTCCACCCCCGCCTCCTCCATCAGCTCACAGACCGCCGCGAGCGCGTCCTCCTCGCGCACGTCCACGAGCCAGTCACCCTGGGGGTTGAGGCAGCGCCCCACGCGCTCTAGGAGCACGCAGCGCA
>VGTA01000958.1 GCA_016874875.1 Deltaproteobacteria bacterium
CCAGCCCCCGCCGTGCGGCGCCACCGCCGAGAGGAGGGTGGCGGCGAGGGCGAACACGTCCGCCGCCGGCGACGGCGCCGCCCCGTCGAGCCACTCGGGCGGCGTGAGCAGACTCCGCGCCCCCGATTCGTCGTCGCGGAGGAGGCGCTCAGCCACCGACAGGTCCTCGCCCTTCACCTCCTCCGCCCACGAGAGGCCCGTGAGCACGGCGCCCTGCTCGGTGAGCGCCACGTGGTCGGGCTGCACCCCGTTGTGCACCACGCCCGCCGCGTGCAGGTCAGCGAGAGCGGCGGCCAGGGGTACAAACACCGCCCGCGCCTCCTCCGCCGAGAGGGGGCGCCGGCGCGCCACATCCCCCAGGCGCGGCCCCTGCACCTCCTCAAACGCCGCCGCCCAGCGCCCGTCAGCCACGGCGCCCCAGTGGTGGGGGCGCTGGAGGTGGGGACTCTGGAGGTCGCGGGTACGCTCGAGGTCGAGGCCCGCCTGGAAGGCCCACATGACCGGGTCATCGCTGAGGAGGGCGGGGCACACCACCTTGAGCACCCCGCGCCCGAGAACGGCATGCTCAGCGCGCCACCGCTCCACCCCCTTCGACCGCCCCGCCGCCGCCCCGAGCGTCCAGGGCTGCGCCTCCCCCGCCCCGATCACCACGGTCTGCTCCACTCGCAGCGGGGCGGGCCCCCCGAGGCGCGGCGCGGCGGCGCTGCTGATGGGGCTGCTGGTGGGGCTGCTGGTGGGGCTGCTGGTGGGGCTGCTGGTGGGGCTGTTAGTGGGGCTGCTCATGTGCGTAGGCTGACAGACTTGTCGAGCGGTTTCAGTAACAAAACACACAGCACCTCAGGCGGCGCCGAGACTAGCCCCACGCAGGCCCCACGCGCGCCCCGCTCACAGCGTCTAAGCGCCAAATCATACTGAACAAAATAGGCTCATAAAAATAAGCTCTCAGCGCAGATCATTTATCATGACTTGCCTCGCGTAGGGCGATGACTAAAGCTGATCTTAGGGGCGATTTAGGCGATTTTGGAGAGATGGCGGCTCGCCGCTGGGGTGATAGGGCATTTTTAAATAAAATAAAAACTTCACCTTCGAGAAGCGTGTCTTACTGAAGATTAGGTTTTCTTATTTTTTAAATAATCGCGGGGGGGGCGCGGGGTGCTCAGGAGGGTGACAGGAGGGTGAGGCGAGCCCGCCGCGCGGGGGGGGGTGGCGAGCGGGGCGGGGGCTCACAGGTAGCAGAGCGGGGTGAGCAGGCCGCCGTTCAAGAGCGCAGGGACGAGGGACTGCCCCTGGCGCAGGTGACTCTCAAAGCGCTCGCGGCGCTCGCCCATCAGCTTGGCGTCCCAGTAGTCGGCGACCAGCAGGGCGCAGCGGAGGGCGGGGTGGCGCTCAAAGGCGTCGGTGCACAGGTCGAGCGCCTCGCGCAGCCCCTGGCGCGGGCGCGGGGGGCGGGGGCTGTGGAAGGGGCGCTGGCTGGCGAGCAGGACGAGCAGCTCGGGGGCGGCGTCGCCGCTGAGGGCGCTCAGGGGGGACTCCTCTTGGGGCCAGCGCGGCAGGACCAGGCAGCGCGCGCCGGTGATGTGGGTGAGGGCGGCGTTGAGGCGCGCGCTCATCTGCGGCTCCTCGAGGCACTCGTGGAGCGCGTCGCCGAGCAGGGCGGGCAGCTTGCTCACGGCGAGCTTGAGGGCGCTCCGCTGCGCGGCGGGGGCGACGTCGATGTGCTCGAGGGGGTCGAGGGGCGGCGTGAGGTCCCGGGGGGGGGTGA
>VGTA01000959.1 GCA_016874875.1 Deltaproteobacteria bacterium
GGCGTCCCCCTGGTCACCCCGCGCGAGCGCGGGGGGCGGCGGTGGGGGCGCCTCTCGCTGGAGTGGGCGCTCTCGGCGCCCGGCGCGGCGCTCAAGGAGAACGACGCCTCGCTGGCGCTCCTCGTGACGCCCCCCGGGGCGGGGGCGGGGGCGCGCTGCCCGGGGGCGGGGCTGCTCCTCAGCGGCGACCTCGAGCGGGCGGGGGAGGCGCGCCTCCGCGCCTGGTGGGCGGGGCGCTGGGGCGACGGGCGCGGGGGCGACGGGCGCGGGGGCGACGGGGAGGGGCGCTGCCCCCCGCCGCCGCTCCTCGCCTGGCACGCCGACCACCACGGGAGTCGCACCAGCACTCAGCCTGAGACGCTCGCGCTCCTGCGCCCGCGCCTCGTCCTCTTGAGTCTGGGCTGGCTCAACGGGTTCAGCTTCCCTCACCCCGAGGTGGTCGCCCGCCTCGCCGACGCGGGCGCCAGCGCGCCGCGCACCGACCTCAGCGGCGCCCTAGAGCTCTGGCTAGACGGGAAGACGGCGGGGGCGCGCGCGGCGTGGGGGGAGCCTCTGCGCGGCGCCCTAGCGCGTTGAGCGGGCGCTCAGAGCTGCCCGAGCACGCCGCCGGAGAGGCTGCAGGTGAGCCCAAAGCCGTCCGGCTCCACGTTGAGCGCCGTCACCACGCCGTTTTCGATGATCATGGAGTAGCGCTTGGAGCGCACCCCGCCGAGGGCGCCGGCGTTCACGTCGAGGCCGAGCGCCTTGGTGAACGAGGCGTCGGGGTCGGCGAGCATGAGCACCTTGCCGGCGGCGCCCTGGGCGTCGCCCCAGGCCTTCATCACGAACGCGTCGTTCACCGACACGCACACCACCAGGTCCACGCCCTTGGCGCGCAGCGCCTCGCTGTCTTGGATGTAGCCCGGCAGGTGCGTCTTGCTGCACCCGGGCGTGAAGGCGCCCGGGACCGCGAACAGCACCCCGCGCTTGCCCGCGAAGAGCTGCGCGGCGTTGTACTTGGTGGCGGGGGTGTTCTCTTGGAGGTCAATGCTGGGGAGCGCGTCGCCGATCTGAATCATCGTGTGCCTCGTGCGCCTCGCGGGGGAGGGCGGGTGGGGGAGGGGCGCGCCGCGCCTCGAGGGCGGGGCGCAGGGGGAGGTCTGAGAGCTCAGCATTTTAGATTCATTTTAAGAATCTTCAAGGGCTTCTCGCCGCTCGCCGCTCGCCGCTCAGGCGACGCCGCGTTCTTTTTGTTCAAGCTTATTCAAGCAGACGGCGAATATATTATGTATATCAACACATAGCCCCCCTCCTGACCCAGACTGCCCTCCCGGCACACAAAGGCCACGCTCATGCCGCCGCCCCTCTCCGCCTCCGCGCAGCGCGTCCCCTTCACGCCCCCCTTCGCGCCCCCCTTCGCGCCCCCCGCCTCCCCCCCAGCGCCGCTCGACGCGCGCCTCCCTCGCGCGCGCCTCCGGCGCACCTCGCGGGCAGCCCTCAGGGGCGCGCTGGGGGCGCTCGGGGCGCTCGGGGCGCTCGGGGCGCTCGGGGCGCTCGGGGCGCTCGGGGCGCTCGGGGCGCTCGGGGCGTGAGAGGCTCGCGCGCAGCTCACGCAGCCCAACGCAGGGGCTGTTCGTGGGGCGCCCCGCCGAGCTGTGCGACGGGCGCGATGACGAGTGCGACGGGCGCGTGGATGAGGGCGTGACGGCGCTCTGCGCCACGGCGTGCGGCGAGGGGGTGCGCGAGTGCGCCGGCGGCGCCCTCGGCCTCTGCT
>VGTA01000960.1 GCA_016874875.1 Deltaproteobacteria bacterium
TGCTCGTGTCGGTCACGGTCAACAACATCGACGACGCCCCGCGCCCGCAAGACGACAGCGTGGTGGTGCGCGAGAATCTGACCAACAGCGTCAACGTCACCCTCAACGACGCCGAGGTGGACGGGCAGACGCTCGTGATCCAGAGCTGCGACGACGGCGCGCACGGCACCACCACGGAGGTGGGCGGCACGGTGACCTACACGCACAGCGGCCTGAGCCGCCTCGATGACCAGTTCGACTGCGTAGTGACCGACGGCGGCCTCACCGAGACGACGACGGTGTTCGTGGACGTCATCTACTGCGGCGACGGCGCGCAGCAGGCGCCCGAGGAGTGCGACGACGGCAACCTCAACAACTGCGACGCCTGCACCAACGCCTGCAAGGTGGGCCCCAACGTGAAGATGGTCAACATCAGCGGCGGCCCCTTCACGATGGGCGACAGCGCCTTCACCGCCTCCTCGCCCACGCGCGTCGTGACGGTGCCGAGCTTCCAGGTGAGCCGCGCGGAGATCTCGGTGGCGCAGTATCGCGCCTGCGTGCGCGCCGGCGGCTGCTCCGCCGCCGCCACCACCTCGGGCTGCACCTACCGCGCCACGGCGGGCACGAACGACGCCCGCCCCGTGAACTGCGTGAGCTGGGACCAGGCGACCCAGTTCGCCGCCTGGTGCCTCAATGACCCCGACTTCGTGGGCACCGCCCTCTCCCTGCCCACCGAGGCGCAGTGGGAGTACCTCGCCAAGGGCGGCGCGAATCAGCTCTACCCGAGCGGCAACACCGTGCCCTCCTCGCGCACGCAGGCAGTGTACAACACCACGGCGCCCGTGAACGTGTGCACGGTGGGGGTGAAAACCGTGGCGGGCCTCCGCGTGCAGGGGCCCTTTAACCTGTGCAACCTCGTGGGCAACGTGAGCGAGTGGACGCGCGACAACTACGCCGCCTACTCCAACACGAGTCCCGTCGACGGGAGCGCGGTGGTGATCGCGAATAACTACAACGTGGTGCGCGGCGGCTCTTGGAGCACCGCGCGCACGTCCAACCTGACGAGCGCCTACCGCCTGCCCCTCCTCCGCTCACAGCGGCGCCCCGAGGTGGGCTTCCGCGTGGCCTGCCCCGCGCAGGGGACGTGCGCGTTCACGGGCGAGGCGCCCTGAGGGTCGCGCGGGGCGCCGCCTCGCCCTGAGCGCGCCGCGCGGAGGGCAGGGTAGACGGGTCGCCCTGAGGGTCGCGCAGGGCGCCCCAGCCCCACACCTCGCCGTCGCGCTCTAGGGCGCAGCACCAGAGGGGGGAGTCGCCCCAGCGCCGCGCCGCCTCCGCGCGCAGCTCCGCGCGCCGCCACGGCGCCCACGCCGCCCACACGGCGCGCGGGTCGTCGGGGGGGGCGCGCAGGTGGCGCGCCGCCTCGGCGCCCACCGCCACCATGGGCCAGTCGACGCCCTCGCGCCAGAAGCCGGTGCGGAGGGCCTTGACCGCCGCCTCCTTGGCGCACCACAGGGCGCAGGCCCACGCGAGGCCGGCGCCCTCGGGCGCCGTCCACTCCCAGCGCTCCTCGGGGGCGCAGAGGCGCTCAAAGAGGCGGGGGGCGCGGCGGAGGGCGCGGCTGAGGCGGGCGGCGGCCATGAGGTCCACGCCGAGGGCGCTGGGGGCGCAGGGGGGGGGCGGCGGCGCGAGGGGGGGGCGCTCCCAGGGGGCGCTCACGACTCCTCGCCCCTGCCCCGCCCGCGCGCGCCCCCCCCCCCCCGCCCCCCCGG
>VGTA01000961.1 GCA_016874875.1 Deltaproteobacteria bacterium
GCCCGCGCCGCCCGCGCCGCCCGCGCCACCCGCGCCGCCCGCGCCGCCCATCGCGCCGCCCTCTCCGCCGCCCTCTCCGCCGCCCTCTCCGCCGCCCTCTCCGCCGCCCGCGCCCGCCACATACGCGCCCACGTCCCGCAGCGCGCAGGCGTCCTCGTTCACCTCTCGCGCCAGCAGCTCCCCCCCCACCCCATAGGTCTCAAAGACGCAGGGGGCGCACAGCGACAGCTCCTCCGACGCCTCCCCCGTCAGCGCCACGAGCCGCACCGCGAGGCAGTCGGCGGGGGGGGCGACGGGGCCGGCGTCCTCAAAGACGGCGCCGAAGTCTTGCAGCGAGAGGCGGGGCAGGTAGACCTCCGCCTCCTCCCCAAAGAGGGCGGCGCGCGGCCCCTCCGCGGCGCCCACGAGGGCGTCGCTGAGGGCGCCCGAGGGGCGCCCGTTCACCACGACCTCCGCGCCGCTCCCCAGGAGCGCCGCCGGCAGGGTGAGCGCCGCCGCCTCGGTGCGCTCGCGGTTGATCTCCCGCGTGGGCTGGCACGAGTTGCCCGGCTCTCGGTCGCGGTTCTGGTCGGTGGTGAGGCGGGCGCCGCGCAGGAGGGCGGGGGCGGGCGGGGTGATGGGCGGGGTGATGAGGAAGGTGTGGAGGGCGTTGAAGTCTCTGTTGAGCAGCTCCACGGTGAGGACGTCGCCCGCGGTGAGGGGGGGGCGCACGCGCAGGAGGAGCTGGTCGCGGAAGGGACTCGGGAGCTCCTCAAAGTCGAGCGCCTGCCCATCGCGCGTCACGCGCACCTCGTCGCTGAGGGAGGGCGTGAGGCGCTGGTAGCTGATGAGGCGCAGCGGCACGTTGGCGGGCAGCTCGTCGCCAAAGGGCGAGCGCACGTCGTAGATGCCCGGGGGCGGCAGCGAGCAGGCGTCGGCGCGCGGGCTGAGGAGCGCCGCGCTCACGCCGAGGGGCAGGGCGAGGGCGCGGGGCAGGGCGCGGGGCAGCGCGCGGGGCAGGGCGCGGGGCAGGGCGCGGGGACGGCGGAGCGCGGGTCGCATGACGGCTCGATTCTTGAGGGCGGAGGGAATGTAAAAATTTTTAACACAGCCTGTCATATCACTCCACCGCTCATGACACTCAATCAGCGCGCGCCTCCGCGCCCCAGCCCCCCGCGAGTCCCTCATGCCCCCCACCCCCCTCGCCCCCCGCGCCGCCCGCGACCTCGCGCCACAGCTCCGGGCGCTCCACGCCGACGCGCTGCGCTGGGCCACCGCCTGCGCCGACGGCGACCCCGACGAGGGGGCGGACCTGCTGCAGGAGGCGTACCTCCGCCTCCTCGACGGGCGCGCGCGCTTCGAGGGGCGCTCCTCGCTCAAGACGTGGCTCTTTGGGCTCATCCGCGGCCTCGCCGCCAACCACCGCCGCGCCCTCCGCCGCCGCCTCCGCCTCCTCGCCCGCCGCGCCCACGAGCTGGCGGGCGCGCTCCACGGGGGCGGGGCGGCGGCGGACCCGCTCTCGCGGCTCGCGCGAGAGGAGGAGCTCGCCGCGGGGCGCGCCGCCGTCGACGAGGCCCTCGCGCCGCTCTCGGCGCGCCAGCGGGCGGTGGTGGAGCTGGTGTGGGCGCACGGCTTGACCGTCGAGGAGGCTGCGGGGGTGCTCGGGGTGGGGGTGGGGAGCGCCCGCGTCCACTTCGCGCGCGCCAAGGAGCGCCTCGCGGGGGCGCAGGGCGCTCTCCCCCCCCCACCCCCCCCCCCCCCCCCCC
>VGTA01000962.1 GCA_016874875.1 Deltaproteobacteria bacterium
AGCCCCAGCCCCCTCGCCCGCCCCGTCCGCGCTCAACCGCGACAGATAACGCCGCACCGCGTCATCCACGGCGACCTGATCGCTGAGCGGGGGGAGAGTCGTGACCCCCTCCACCCGCCGCACCTCCACCGCGCCCGCGCCCTCCTCGCCGCCCTCCCCGCGCAGCGCGCTCTGCTCCTCCGGCGGGCGCTCATAAAAGGCGTTGAGCTGGCGCTGGCGGTCCTCCGCGGCCGCCGCCGCCGCCCCTGGGGGCTCAGGGAGCCCGTCGGGGAGTCGGAGGGCGCCCTCGGCGCCGAGGGCGGTCCACGGCGAGGCTGACGTGAGGCGCTCTAGGGGGCCCTCCCCCCCGAGGTCCACCCGGCGCCAGTCGCCTCGGGGGTCGCGCACCTCGGCGAAGGCGTGCGTCGAGTTGATCACGAGGCGCGTGGGGAGGCCGAGGGCGCGGGCGGTGAGGGTGAAGGCGTAGGCGCGATGGCGGCACACGCCCCGCTGCGCGCGCGCCACCCGGCGGTAGAGCCGCGCGGCGCCCTCTATGCCCCCCTGAGGGCCCTCGCCCGCCTCCTCGCCCTCGGGCGCGGGCAGCGCGCCGCGCTCAAAGGAGCGAAACCAGCGCGCGAGGAGTCCCAGCTGCTCCTCAAAGCGCCCCCCCTCCGTGACGCCGATGTCGGGGAAGAGCGCGCGCGCCTCGGCGCGCAGGCGAGGCGGCAGCTGCGCCTCTGGCTCGCCGGCGCGGGCGGAGATGGCGTCGCGCGCGAAGTCCCAGGGCCCCGTGAAGTAGCTCCTCGCCGCGGCGATGAGCAGGTGCACGACGCCCACCTCTCGCCAGCGCGGCGTGAGGTCCTCCGCCCCCGGGCGCGGGACGCTGGTGAGGTAGTAGGTGTGGGCGGCGTCGCGGAGGAGGCGCAGGGCGCGCGGCGCCTCCCCCTGCGCGACGAGAGACTGCTCGGGGGCCGCCGACACCACGCTCCGCGGCGCCCCGTCCCACCCGCTCACGCGGAACGCGCCCATCAGGCACTCGTGGTCTAGGCGGGCGCAGCGCTCGCGCACGCAGCCGAGGTCGAGCGCGCCGGGCTCGAGCCACAGCGCGTCGCCGAGCATGAGGCTGTGGCGCGCGCTCGGGCGCCGCGCGGGCACGCCGCGGTGGCAGGGGAGCACGTCGAGGGTGAGGGCGCGCGGCGTGAGCGCGGCGCCCGGGGCGGCGCGCAGCGCGCCGGTGTCGTCGATGACCTGAAACACCACCCCCCGCCCGTGAGGCGCCACGCTGGGCACAAAGGACTCCTCGTAGGAGAGCGGCGGCGCCGGGGCGCCCGTGTGCTCGTCGAGCTCAAAGCGTCTCGCCGAGAGCTCCCTCGGCGCGGCCGCGGCGTCGGGGCCCCCGCCCTGGCCGCGCTCGTCGAGCCAGTCGCGCGGCAGGGGGGCGGAGTCGGCGGAGTCGGCGGAGTCCGCCGCGCGGCGCTGCTCTGCGCGCTGCTCTGCGCGGCGCGCGCTCAGGGTGGAGGAGGGGGGCGCGGTCGGCAGCCCCTCCGCCCAGCGCCGCACCTCGTCGTCGCCCTGGAGCGCCTCGGGCAGGAGGGGGGCGGCGCGCAGGGCGGGGATGGGCGGGAGCGCGAGCGGGAGCGCGAGCGCGAGGGTGGCCCACGAGCGTTTGTAAAAAAATCGACGCGAGGGGCGGCGGGGCGCAGAGGAGAAGGCGTTGAGGAGCATTTGAGCGTCACCGGGCGAGCGTCGCGGGGAGGGG
>VGTA01000963.1 GCA_016874875.1 Deltaproteobacteria bacterium
GATGAGGGTGAAGCCGCGCGCGCGCTGGGGCGTGGGGTGGCGTGAGAGCATTCTGGTCTCCTCGGGAGAGCCACCGCGCTCGCCAGGAGCGGGGGCGGGCGGCGGGCGAGCGGGGTGAGGCGTGTGTGCGCTCACACACTAGGCGCGCGCGGGTGTCTTGTAAACAGCCATTCCACCGCCACTCCCACACTCCACTCCCACACTCCACTCCCACACTCAGAGCCAGAGCGTGAGCCCGAGGGCGCCGAGGGCGGGGCGGCCCTGGAAGACGTCGAGCTGGTAGCCGTCGCGCGGCGCCTCGCCCACCACCGGGTCGCGCCCCGCGCCTAGCTGCAGCGTGAGCCCGAGCTCGGCGTGCAGCGAGAGGTAGGGGTTGATGAACCACCACACGCGCATCGGCACATCGACCATGTGCTGCGTGACGCTCGTGGGCGCCACCGCCCCCGCCTGGCAGGCGTCCCCGCGGGGCAGGCACACGTCGCCGCGCACGTGGTTGTAGCGCGCACCCACCGACAGCAGCCCCACGTCCGCCGCGTGCAGGAGCTGAAAGTGGACGCCCACGGCACCCCCAAAGAGCAGCTCCTGCACCCGCCCTGTCCGCTGGGTCAGCCGCGCCCCCGCCGTGAGCTCCACGGCGAGCTGGCGGCTGAGGCCGCGGGTGAGCGCGAGGCCCTCCACGCCGCCGAGGGTCTGCTGGAAGCCCACGCCGAGGCGCTCCTTGAAGGTGAGCGCCTGCGTGCGCGCCCAGCGGGGGGCGGGCGCCGCGGGGGGCGGCGGGGGGGCCGCCGCCGCCAGCGCCGCGAGGGTGAGCGCCCCCGCCAGCGCCCCCGCCCCGGCGCCGCGCGCCACGCCGCGCGCTCGCATCAGAAGAACGCGCCCACGCCCACGCGCGCCGCGAGCGTCCCGGTGCGGGCGCCGTTGTCGTCCTCGTCGGTCAGCGTCTGAATCTCATAGTTGAGCTGCAGGCGGAGGAAGGCGCCCTGCGCCTTGCCCAGCGCCAGCGCGATGCCCAGGCCGGGCTTGAGGCCGAGGCCGCCCGCGCTCGACTCGACGGTCTTGCTGAGCACCTCCATCTCCGTGCCCACGTTCACGTAGCCCACGCCGAGCTGCGCGAAGGGGAAGAGCCCCTTCTTGCGCAGGGCGTTGAGGTAGAGGGTGGGCACCGCAAAGACGCCAAACGTGCTGCTCTTGAAGTCGCTGCTGTCGGAGCGCTCAAACGACAGCTCCGCGGCGCCCTCCACGGAGAGCGCCTTGTTGCCCCAGAGGAAGTAGCCCGCGCGCGCCCCGAGGCCCAGCGTCGTGGGGCCGTCGGCGCTCTCGTCCGCCGCCTCACCCTTTTTGATGTCCGTGTTGGATCCGCTCAAGAAGTGGGCCGTGCCCGCCACGGTCACCGTGCCCTGCTTGCCGAAACGGAGCGCGCCCTTCTTCTTCTTGGCGAGCGCCTCGCCGGGGGCGGCGGCGAGGGTGAGCGTGAAGGCGAGGGCGAGGGCGAGGGCGAGGGCGAGGGCGAGGGGGAGGGCGAGGGGGCGGGTGAGGCGGCTCGTGTGCTGCATGGCGGAGGAATCCTCGGTGAGGGTGCGTGTGGGCTGGAGGGGGGAGCGGGGGGCGCGCCGCTGTGAGCGGCTCGCGTGGCGCCGCGCATCATAAGCGAGTACACTGCGCGCGCGCCAAGATATTTACGCTCCGCTCACGCTCCTCGGCGCGGTCCTGCGCGCCCGCCCCCGCAGAGAA
>VGTA01000964.1 GCA_016874875.1 Deltaproteobacteria bacterium
GGCGGCGGGGCGCGTGAAGGCGAGGGCGGTGAGGGCGGCGAGGGCGAGGACGCCTGCGCCGAGGGCGCGCCGCTCAGCGCGCCGGCGGGCGGGGGTGAGCGCCACGGCGTCCACCACGCCGCGCCGCGCCGTGTCGTGCCAGTCGCCGAGGGCGCGCCCGCCGAGCCACGAGACGAGCCCAAAGAGTCCAAAGCCCACGAGCGCCGAGCCGAGGATGGCGGCGAACACCACCTCGAGGCGCCCCGTGCGGAGGTAGGTGGCGATCACGGCGCCGATGGGCGGGTCGTCGAGCACGCCGCTGACGAGCTCACCCACCACCGCCCCGATCACCGACAGCCCCGCCGCCACCCGCAGCCCCGTGAACACCTGCGGCAGCGCCGCCGGCAGCTCAAGCCGCCGCCACCGCTGCGCCCGCGACGCGCCGTACACCTCAAAGAGCTCCACGAGCTGCGGGTCGGTGGCGCGGAGTCCGTCCACCGTGTTGGCGATCACCGGGAAGATCGACACCACGCACGCCGCCGCCGCCACCCCGGTGAGCCCGTAGCCGAACCAGATGTTGAGCAGCGGCGCGAGCGCCACGATGGGCACCATCTGCAGCAGGTTGGCGAGGGGGTACACCCCCACCCGCAGCAGGCGCGACGACGCGAGCAGCGTGCCGAGCGCCACCCCCCCCACGGCGGCGGCGAGGAACCCCACCAGCGCCGCCGAGGCGGTCTTGAGCGTGGCGCTCGCCAAGAACGACAGCATGAGCCGCCCGTCGGGCAGGCGCTCGCCGAGCGCGCCGAGCACGCCGCTCGGGGTGGGGAGCAGGTAGGCGGGGACCTCGAGGAGCCGCGCGAGGTCCTCCCACAGCAGCGCGGCGGCGAGGGCGGCGGCGAGGGGCGCGGCGAGGGGGCGGGGCGGCGCGCCCGGCGGGGCGGGGGCGGGGGCGGGGGCGGGGGCGGGGGCGGGGCTCACGCGCTCACCTCATCGAGCTCCGCGACGGCGAGCAGGCGGTGCGCCTCCGCCACCAGCGCCGCGAACTCGCGCGTGGCGCGCGTGGCGGGGGCGCGGTCGCGCAGGGGCACCTCGAGGGTGGCCGAGAGGCGCCCGGGGCGGGGCGCGAGGATGTGCACGCGCTCGCCCAAGTACACCGCCTCCGTGAGGGAGTGCGTCACGAGCACCACCGTGAGTCCGAGGCGGCGCCAGAGGGCGAGCAGCTCGTCGTCGAGGCGCGCCTTGGTGATCTCGTCGAGGGCGCCGAAGGGCTCGTCGAGGAGCAGCAGGCGGGGGCGCGTGACGAGGGCGCGGGCGATGGCGGCGCGCATCCGCATGCCCCCCGAGAGCTCGTGGGGGCGGCGGGCGGCGGCGTCGGCGAGGCCCACGCGGGCGAGCAGGTCGCCCACCTCCGCCGCCGTCGCCGCCGGGTCGTCGCCGCGGAGGGCGCGCGGCAGCGCCACGTTCTCCGCCACCGTCAGCCACGGCAGCAGGCGCGGCTCCTGGAAGCCGTAGCTCAGCGCCCCCGCCGCGGGCTCCGTGTACTCCACCGCCCCCGCCGTGGGCGCGTCGAGGCCGCCGAGGAGGCGCAGGAGCGTGGTCTTGCCGCAGCCCGAGGGGCCGATGAGGACCGAGAAGGAGCCCGCGGGGACCTCGAGGTCCACGCCGGCGAGCGCCTCGACGGCGCCAAAGCGCCTGCAGACGCCGCGGAGGCGCGCGCCGAGGGGGGGGCGCGGCGGGGGGGGGCGGGCGGG
>VGTA01000965.1 GCA_016874875.1 Deltaproteobacteria bacterium
CGCCTCTCCCCCTCGCCTCTCCCCCTCGCCTCTCCCCCTCGCCTCTCCCCCTCGCCTCTCCCCCTCGCCCAAAGGACCTCACCGATGCGTCTCTCCCCCCCCGCCCTCCCCGCCCCCGTCCGTCTACAGCGCGCCCAGCGCATCCTCAACCGCGGCGCCCTCGCCTTCACCGCCCTCGCCGCCTCGCTCCTCAGCGCCTGCCAGGGGGCCGCGGTGGGCGAGGAGAGCACTCTCCGCGGCGAGGCGGGCGCGGGGGTGACGCAGGCGGGGGGGAAGCGCGACGCCGCCGAGGGGCGCGTGGCGATCTTCTTGACCTCCCACGGCGACGTCAACGAGCCCGAGGAGATCGAGCCCTACATCCGCAGCGCCTTCCTCAAGAACGTGGGCGTGCCGCTGCCCAAGACGCTGCGCGAGCTGCTCGAGGACCCCGCCTACTGGCTCTCCAAGGACCTCGTGGAGGGGCAGTACGAGGCGATCGGGCCCACCTACTACCACGAGAACGCGCTGCGGCAGGTGGAGGCGCTCGAGCGCGCGCTGGCGGCGCGCGGGGTGAAGGCGAGCGTGTACCTCGGCTACAACTTTATGCCCGAGTTCATCGAGGACACGGCGCGCCGCATGCGGGAGGACGGGGTGACCGAGATCGTGGTCTTCAACAAGGGCGCGCAGTACTCCCTCGCCACGCTCGGCGAGAGCATCACCGAGCTCGAGGTCGCCCTCGAGGAGATGCCCGACTGGGACGTGAAGGTGACGGCGGTGCGCCAGTTCTCGAGCGACCCGCGCTTCGCCCAGCTGCTCGCCGACGTGCTTCGCCGCGACGCCGAGCGCTTCTTCCCGGATGTGCCGCCGGCGGACGTGTGCGTGCTCATGGCCTCGCACGGGCTCCCCATGCGCCTCATCAACATGGGCGACCCGGCGGTGGACCAGATGCGCGCCACGGTGGAAGATGTGCGCGCGCTGCTGCCCGAGTACCCGCTCTACCACGGCTTCCTCAACGACGATTTCTTCCCTGGCGCCGAGTGGGTAGCGCCCAAGGCGAGCGTGGTGGCCCAAGAGCTGCGCGCGCTCTCCTGCCCCGCCGTGCTCATGGACTCGCGCCTCTCGTTCACCACCCACCACCGCGCCACCCTCTATGACCTCGACGTGGAGGTGCGCGAGATCGTGGAGGAGCCCGATTTCCTCGCCGACGGCGTGACCCCTCACCCGCTCTGGACGCCCTCCAAGGCGGTCCTCGCGCCGCAGTGGGACGACGAGCCCGAGTTCGCCCTGCTGCTCGCCGACCTCGCCGCTGAGGCGCTGCGCGGTGAGGGGGACCTGATCAAGGTGCGATAGGTGCGCTGAGGGGGGCGCGGGCGCGGCCCGTGGGCGTTTGGGCGCGGGCGCCCGTGGGCGTCTAGGCGCGGGCGCTGCGGCGGGCGCGGAGGGGCGCGAGGGCGATGAGGGCGAGGGTGAGGAGGAGGGCGAGGGTAGGGAGGGCGCCCGCCGCGGGGCGCCGCTGGGCGCAGCCCTCGTCCGCGCTGGCGGCGCGCGGCACGCCCGCCTGCGCGCCCGCCTGCGCGCCCGCCTGCGCGCCCGCCTGGGTGCCCGCGTCCGCCTGCGCGCCCGCCTGCGCGCCCGCCTGCGCGCCCGCCTGCGCGCCCGCCTGCGCGCCCGCCTGCGCGCCCGCCTGCGCGCCCGCCTGCGCGCCCGCCTGCGCGCCCGCCTGCGCGCCCGCCTGCGCGCCCGCCT
>VGTA01000966.1 GCA_016874875.1 Deltaproteobacteria bacterium
GCGCTCGTGGGCGGGGCGCTCGTGGGCGGGGCGCTCGTGGGCGGGGCGCCGGGGGCGGCGGCGCAGCCCGCCGGGGAGCGCCCTGAGGCGGGCGGCGTTGACGAGGGCGGCGTTGACGAGGGCGGCGTTGACGAGGGCGACGTTGACGCGGGCGGCGTTGACGCAGGCGGCTTTGACGAGGGCGGCTTTGACGAGGGCGGCTTTGACGCAGGCGGCTTTGACGCGGGCGGCTCTGACGCGGGTGGCATGGGCGCAGCCGCCCCCGCCGCGCCCTCGCCGCTGCAGGTGGACGGCTTTGTGCGGAGTCACTGGGCGTCGTGGGTGGAGCGGGCGGGGGGGGGCTACGGCGCGGGGGACCTGTGGGCCAAGGGGCGGCAGAGCCTCGACCTGCGCGCCCGCTACAGGCGCGGCGACCTGCGGGTGCTCGCGGAGGGGCACGTGGAGTACGACCTGCTCTATGACGCGCTCGGGCGTGAGTCGTTCGACACCGGGCAGGTGGAGGCGTACCGCTGGCGCTACATCGGCGGGCAGCAGCTCGCCGCCTACCGCGTGGGCGGGCTTGAGGTGTCGTCGGGGCGGCAGATCGTGGCGTGGGGCGAGGTGGACGGGCTGAGCGCGCTCGACCACATCAACCCCCGCGACCAGCGCGAGCCAGGGGTGGCCGACGTGGACGACATCCGCCTCGCGGTGTGGCTCACGCGCCTGCGCTACGCGGCGGGGCCGCTCGACGTGGACGTGATCGTGCGCCACGAGGGGCACTACGGGCTGCTCGTGCCGCCCCTCGCCGACTACAGCCCGCTGCGCGCGGCGCTGCCGCCGCCGCTGGCGTCGCTCATCCGGCCGGGGCAGGCGGCGCGCTTCACCCACGACCGCGAGGGGGTGAGCGCCGACACGCAGAGCGTGTTCGCGCGGGCGCTCTACCGCGGCGCGGGGCTCGACGTGGGGCTCTACGCGGCGCTGCTGGTGGACCAGCAGGGGGTCCTCGACGTGGACCCTGCCGCCGTGGGCGGGGCGCTGCTGGCGGGGCGCGACCTCGCGCTCCCCTACGCCCACCGCCGCTTTGGGCTCGTGGGGGCGTCCGCCGCCACGTCCGTGGGCGCCGTCTTGCTCAAGGGGGAGGTGGCGGGGTACCTGCAGCGCGCCACCAACCTCGGCGGCGCCGACGCGCTCGCCAACCTCGCCGTGGGGCTCACCACGCGCAACATCGATCAGCTGAGCTGGGCGCTCTCGGCCACCTACTCGGGGCTGCGCGACACCACCCTAGCGCTCGAGTACGCGCAGGGCTCCACGCTCGGCGAGCGGTACGAGTTCTTCGTGCCGCCCACCATGCCGATTCTGTCGGCGCGCGCGTCGCGCAAGCTGCTGCGCGAGCGCCTCACGCTCAGCGCCCTCGCCTTAGCCTTTGACCCCGCCCTCGACCTCAGCGCCCCCCCCCTCCCCGCCCGCCGCGGCGGCCTCGTGCGCGTGGACGCGCTCTACGCGCTCACGGACCAGCTCAAGCTCTCGGCGGGGCTCGTGGAGTACTTCACGGGGGATTTGTTTGGGCCCTTCGCCGGGCTCGATGACCACGCGCGCCTCTTTGGGCAGCTCCGCTGGGATTTTACGGTCTACTGAGAGGGCGGGGCGGGGGGCGGGGCGGGGGGCGCGGGGGGCGCGGGGGGCGCTGGGTCGGCGGCGAGGCGCGGGTCGGCGGCGAGGCGCGGGTCGGCGGCGAGGCGCGGGT
>VGTA01000967.1 GCA_016874875.1 Deltaproteobacteria bacterium
CTCAGTTGGCGCCCGCCGCGCCTCAGTTGGCGCCCGCCGCGCCCGCCGCGCCCGCCGCGCCCGCCGCGCCTCAGTTGGCGCCCGCCGCGCCCGCCGCGCCCGCCGCGCCCGCCGCGGCTCCTCGGGCTGCGCTCGCCGCGACGGGGGCGTCTGCTCCTGGAGGGGCTCGGGGGCGCGCTCGGCGCTGTGCGGTGGTGGAGCTGAATGTGGGGCGGGGGGTGTGCGGGGATGTGGCGGCGCTTAAGGAGCACCTCGCGGAGCTCGCGGGGCTCCTCCCGGATGACATCATGAGCGTGCAGTGCGGCGCTCAGTCCTCGCGCCTTGAGGTGCGGGCGGAGTTCGCGGGGGATTTTGTGGACGCGCTGTGCGGTGAGCGCTTTGAGGGGCACCTCTTGAGCGCGCGCCTCGTCTAGGCCCCTTGGGGGGGCGTTTTTTTTGGTTGTTCGGTTTTCGGTCTCTCCGTCTCTCCGTCTCTCCGTCTCCCCGTCTCCCCGTCTCTCCGTCTCTCCGTCTCTCTCGCTTGATGAGGGTCTTTTTTATGCGTGATCAGCTCCCCCTCGGGCTCTCCTCGCCCCTGCGCTCGCCCCTGCGCTCGTCCCTGCGCGGCGCTGTACTCGCGCTCTCGGCGCTGGGCGCCTCATGCGCTCCTCCTCAGCCGACGGCGGTTGAGGTCGTGGAGGAGAAGCCGTCTCAAATCTACAAGGTGGACCTGCCGAAGCGCGTGGACCTCGAGGCGCTCATCCCGCCCCTGCAGCACCCCGATGGCACATTTCGCGTGGACGGCCTCCTCATGCGCTTTGATGAGCACATGGGTGACACTTTAGAAGTCACAGGTTATGTGGTAGAGAAGTCGCCCACCTGCGCCGCCCCCCGCAAAGATAAGCCCGTGGACTGCCCCATCGCCCATTTTTGGCTCGCTGACGCCAACGGCCAGACGAGCGACCGCCTCCGCGTGGTCGAGCTCGACCGCAAGCTCTTGGCGAAAATCAAAGAGAACCAAAAATATCGCGTCAAGGGCACCTTCCAAGAGACGTCGAAAGACGGTTTCGTGTCCTCTATGGGGCTGCTCATCTACCAAGGCGCGGAGCTCATCAAGGAGTGATCTTGTTTACTGCCCGGTCGCGAGTGACTGTCCCGTCGCGAGCCTCAGCGCCCCAGCGCCCCGCTCAACCACACGCCCTCCGCGCCCCCCCGCGGGCGCCCCTGCTGGCGTCCTCGCTGCTCGGCCTCGGCGCCCTCTGGGGCGGCGGGTGCGGCGAGCCCATGCGCGAGCTCTCGACGCCGCGGGTGGCCGCCAACCCCGCCCCCGCCCCGCTCGCCGCCGACGCTGACCCGGAGCCCGCGCCCTCGCCCGCCGCGCCCGCCGCGCCCGCCGCGCCGCCCGCGCCCCCGCCGTCCCCGGCGGAGCTGGCGGAGGCGCGGGTGGCGGCGGTCCCGGAGGCGGAGCGCGTGGTGCTGGTGGAGGGCGGCGTGGAGCGCGCGGTCACGGAGCAGGAGGCGCTCCGCCTCGGCTACTCGATCCTCGACCTGCGCGACTCCTGGACCCCCCGCATCTTCCAGAGCCACACGAGCGCGGAGGGAGCGCAGCTCGAGCACCCCTACAACGGCGTGTTCGCGGGCCTCGCGAACGACACCGCCGACAGCGAGGGGCAGCCGCTCGAGGAGGAGGAGTACAACTACCTCGAGGTGTTCGGGATTCCGCCCAGCCTGAG
>VGTA01000968.1 GCA_016874875.1 Deltaproteobacteria bacterium
GGGGGGGGCGGGCGGAGGGGCAGGATGGGCAGCGAGGAGAGCGGCGCGCGCGACTCCACCTCAATGAGCTCGCCGCTCCAGAGGTCGCTCACGAGGCGCGCGCCCTCCCCTCTCCTCACGCGCGCCTCCACGAGGGGCTCACGGGGCGGGGGGCTGCGCGCTGTTGGGGGCGCGCCTCAGCACAAATCCTCGCCACGGCTTGAGGTGGCCCTCTAGCGCGCCGGCGTCCTCCGAGGGGTCCCCCGCGGCGCCCTCCGCCGCCAGCTCCTCCTCGCGGGGCACCTCCACCGCGCGCGCCTCGTAGGCGCCGCTCTCCTGCACGTCGATCAAGAAGATGTGATTGATACGTCCGCTCTTGATGGTCCACGGGTACGCCGCCGAGACCGAGCGCAGCGGGGCGCCCCACCCGCCCTCGCCGATGAAGGTGGTGCCGCCCTGCGCGGCGCGCCGGAAGCCGTCGGGCCCGGTGGGGTCGTAGCGCAGCGGGGCGGTCACCTTCATGAGGTGGGAGTCGCACTCCACCGCGAGGTCGAGGGCGTGCGTGGTGAACAGCTCCGCCCAGTGCGTGTACTCGTCGTAGCCCTCCACCTTCATGTCCGTGTGTGGGCGCATGGGCTTGTGGTACTGCGCCACCTTGAGGCGGGCGCCGGGGTGGGCGGCGAGGTCGGCGGCGAGCCACGCCTGCTGCTCGCCCCCCGCCGGGCGCTCGCTGTTGAGCGTGTAGACGCGCGCCTGCGCCCCGCCGAGGTTGAAGGCGTAGTAGAAGCGCCCGAGCGCCTCGCCCCAGGCGCGCGTGAGCGTCTCCTCTGAGTCGTGGTTGCCGCGCGCCGGCACGAGCGGCGTGAGGCGCCCCGTGGGGCCCACGCTGAGCTGCCAGTCGTCAAACCACTTGTCCCACTGCCCGCGCGTGTCCTGCGCGGTGAAGTCGCCCCCAAACAGCACCGCGAGGGGCGCGCTCAGCGCCACGAGGCGGTTGGCGGCGCGGCGGACGGCGCGGTGGTTGCGGGAGTCGCCGCCGGCGATCAGGCGGAAGGGGCGGGGCGCGTCGTGCGCCGTCTCAAACCACAGCGGCGGGCCGGCGCCGTCGGCGCTCACCACCTGCACCTGGTAGGCCGTGGCGGGGCGAAGCCCCGTGAGGTGCGCCCACCACGCCCCGCCCCGCGCCCGCGGCGGCGTGGCGGGCGCGCGCTGCGTGAGCGCGCCCGTCTCGAGCCAGCGCGCGCGCTCCTCGTAGCGCACCTCCGCCGCCGCGCCCCCCTGCTCCCAGCCAAGGGCGGCGGTGGTGGCGGGGTCGCCCCACCAGGTGAGGCGGTAGCGCGCGGGCGCCGCCGGCGCGCCGCCCCCCTCGCGCGCGCTCGCCGCCTCGGGCGCCGCGAGGAGGGGCGCGAGCGTGAGGCAGAGCGCCGCGAGCAGCGCCCGCGTCCCGTGGGCGGGGCGAGTTAGGTGCTGATACATCTGCTGAGGCTGCTCAAGTTGCTCAAGTTGCTCAAGTTGCTCAAGTTGCTCAATCTGCTCAATCTGCTCAATCTGCTCAATCTGCTCAATCTGCTCAATCTGCTCAAGCCGCGCGTCTCAGAAGTCGCCGCGCGCCGCGCATTCGCTCTTGACCGCAGGGGAAATTGGTTCAACATCTTAGCGCACTCCGCGCCGAATTTCATACTCTATCCCCCTGCGAGGCAAGGTGCCTGAGCTGATCCCCCCCCC
>VGTA01000969.1 GCA_016874875.1 Deltaproteobacteria bacterium
GAGATTCCGCCAGGGAACTACCAAAGCCGCATCGTCAAGGAGGGCTACGAGGCGGTCACTATCGCCGTACGCGCCGAGAAGGGCAACGTCTGGGTGGACCGCCAGGCCCTCAAGCCTGAGCGCGCCCTGATCGACTCGGCGGCGCCGGACGCGGTGGATGACCCCGACGCCGTCCCCGTGGGCGGCGGCGGCATGATGGGCATGTGAGGGGATGACCATGACGCCCCCCGCCCGCCCCGCCCGCCGCGCATCGTCGTTCTCTGCGCTCCTCTCCGCGCTCGCCGCCCTCGCCCTCGTGGCCTGCAACGGCGAGCCGAGCAAGCAGAAGGTCTTGTTTAAGATCAAGACCGTCGACTCCAACAACGCGCCCATCGCCGACGTGCAGTTCTTCCTCAACCAAGACGAGTTCATGTTCGGAAAGACCGACTCCAGCGGCGTCTTTGAGGACCTCTACGAGGCCAAGGTGGGCGACCAGGTGGTCTTCCGCCTCGTGCCGCCGGAGGGCTATCAGGCGCTCAAGGCCACGGAGAACTCCTTCCAGGTCGCCGAGAGCGCCGCGCCGCTCGAGGTGGAGTTTGAGGCGCTCTTCTCGCCGCCCAAGCGGGAGTTCCTCTTTGTGGTGGAGGGCGCCAAAGGTGACAGCGTCTCCATCGACGGCGAGGCGGCGCGCACGCTCGACGACTCTCGGCGCGCGGTGTTCCTGCACGCCGGCAGCCCCGGCAAGGAGTTCACGCTGCAGGTGGGCGCCGCGGCGTACTCGTGGCGCTTCGCCACCGCCGATGACGTGTACCTGGTCACCCCCAAGGCGCAGCGCTCCTTGGTCTCCGACGAGGCGGCCGCCTCGGCGCAGGCGCTGGCGATGGCGGCGCCCACCGCGCCCGCTGCCCTAGAGCCCGCGCCCGCGCCCGCGCCCGCGCCCGCGCCCGCGCCCGCGCCCGCGCCCGCGCCTGAGCCTGAGCCTGAGCCTGAGCCGATCGCCTCTGCTCGGCGCCCCGAGCCGCTCGCGGAGTCCCGCCCCGCGCCTCGCTCGGAGCCCCGCGTGGAGCGCGTGGAGCGCGTGGAGCGCGTGGAGCGCGTGGAGCGCGTGGAGCGCGTGGAGGCGCCCGCCGTGAGTCGTCAGGAGTCGCCGGTGCGCGCCGCGGCGCCTAAGCCGGCGCCGGCGCCGGAGCCCGCGCCGGAGCCTGAGGACGACGGGTTTGAGGACGCGCCCCGCTCGCCGGTGGCCGCCGCCCCCACCCGCTCCGCGAGCCTCTCCTCGGCGTCCTCTGGGCGCGCGGCGCCGTCGGCGGCGGATCTCCTCGGCACGCTGCAGTCGGGGGGGCGCGCTCAGACGGCGCCTAAGCCCGCGCCGGAGCCGGCGCCGGAGCCCGCGCCTAAGCCCGTCCGCCAGCCGGAGCCGGAGCCGGAGCCGGAGCCGGAGCCGGAGCCGGAGCCCACGCCGCCCCCGCGCGCCGAGCCGGTGGCGCGGGTGGAGCCCCCGCCCTCGCGCGCCATCCCCCCGGTCGTGGGGGGCGCGGGGGGGGGCGCCCCGAGCGGCGACGTGGGCGCGCGCGTGGATCAGATCGAGGCGAGCTTTGATCAGACGAATCGCCTGAGCGCACAAGACATCAACTTCCTGCGCCAGCTCAACGCCAGCAACGGCAACGCCTACTACAGCGCCCACCGCGTCCTCGGCTCCTACTACTTCACCATCCAGGACTTCCG
>VGTA01000970.1 GCA_016874875.1 Deltaproteobacteria bacterium
GCACCCCCGCCAGCGCCCCCGCCACCGCCGCCCCATCACGCGACGCCCGCAGCGCCTCCAAGCGCGCCCGCTGCACCGCCCCCACCGCGGGATCCACCCGCAGCAGCCCTGACGGCGGCGGCTCTGGCACCACGAACTCATTCATCCCCACCACCACCCGCCCCCGCGACTCCACCAGCCGCTGATGCTGATACGCCGCCTCCATGATCTCATCCTGCACGAACCCCAAGTCGATCGCCCTCGGCGCCCCGCCCAGCGCATCAACCCTGCGGATATACGACATCGCCGCCTCCTCCAGCTCAGAGGTCTTCGCCTCGATATAATACGAGCCCCCCAGCGGATCCACCGTGTTCGCCACCCCCGACTCATGCGCCACGATCTGCTGCGTCCGCAGCGCCACCTGCACCGACGCCTCCGTCGGCAACGCCAGCGCCTCATCCTTCGAGTTCGTGTGAAGCGACTGCGTCCCCCCCAGCACCGCCGCCAGCGTCTGAATCGCCACACGCACGATGTTGTTATCGGGCTGCTGCGCCGTCAGCGTCGACCCCCCCGTCTGAGTATGAAACTTGAGCGCCAGCGAGCGGGGGTCACGCGCCCCAAAGCGCTCCCGCATCAAGCGCGCCCACAGCCGCCGCGCCGCGCGAAACTTGGCCACCTCCTCCAAGAAATCATTATGCGCATTAAAGAAGAACGACAGCCGCGGCGCGAAGTCATCCACCCGCAGCCCGGCCCGCAGCGCCGCCTCCACATACGCCACCCCGTTCGCCAACGTGAAGCCCAGCTCCTGCGCCGCCGTCGAGCCCGCCTCGCGGATGTGATACCCGGAGATCGAGATCGTGTTCCACTGCGGCACCTCCGCCGCGCAGTAGGCGAAAATGTCTGTAATCAGGCGCATCGAGGGCCCCGTGGGGAAGATGTAGGTCCCGCGCGCGATGTACTCCTTGAGGATGTCGTTCTGAATCGTCCCGCGGAGGGCGCTCGCCGGCACCCCCTGCTTCTCCGCCACGGCGATGTACATGGCCAAGAGCACCGACGCCGGCGCGTTGATGGTCATCGAGGTCGACACCTGGTCGAGCGGAATCCCCTCAAAGAGCACCTCCATATCGGCGAGCGAATCGATCGCCACCCCCACCTTCCCCACCTCCCCCTCCGCGAGCGAGTGATCGGAGTCATAGCCGATCTGCGTGGGGAGGTCGAACGCCACCGACAGCCCGCTCGACCCCTGACCCACCAGATACTTATAGCGCGCGTTCGACTCCTGCGCGGTCCCGAACCCCGCGTACATGCGCATGGTCCACAGGCGCCCGCGATACATGTTCGGCTGCACACCGCGCGTATAAGGGAACTCCCCCGGCGCGCCGATGTCGACCGCGGGGTCAACGCCCGCCACGTCCGCGGGCGTATATAGGCGCCGAATCGGGTCCCCCGAGCCCGTCGTGAAATCATCCTGGCGCTCTTGAGATGGGCGCCGCTCTGCGCGAGAACTGGTCATGGAGTCCACCTCACTCAGCTGTGTGTGCTGTGTGTGCTGTGTGTGCTGTGCGTGCTGTGCGTGCTGCGAGCGCAGGCGGGCGCCGGAGAGGAGGGCGCGCGTTGCGCGGCGGGCGGGGCGCGCTTATGGTGCGCCGCGCGAGCATAGCGCGACCGCGCGCCGCGCGCCACAAGACCCCCGAGGAGCCCCATGAGCCCCCACGACGAGCA
>VGTA01000971.1 GCA_016874875.1 Deltaproteobacteria bacterium
AGTTCTTCTTGTCGCGCCCGGCCGACCGCCGCACGCTCTCGGTGTCGGTGGGCGGGCAGGCGCGCCCGGCGGGCTGGTCGTATGACGCGGCGAGCAACTCGGTGGTCTTTGAGGAGGGGAGCGCGCCGCAGCCAGGGCAGACGGTGCGCGTGGAGTATGACGCGCAGTGCTTCCCGCGCGGGCGGTGAGTCGCGGGCGTTGAGCTGCGGCGCGCGTCCCGCTATACTCGCGCGCCTCCTCCTCAGCTTCTCCTCAGCTTCTCCTCAGCTTCTCCTCAGCTTCTCCTCAGCTTCTCCTCAGCTTCTGCACATCTTCAGGGAGCCTCATCTTGATCATCACCCCCCCCCCTCGGCGCGGCGCGCGCCGCCTCCTCGTCGCGGCGCTCTCTGGGGCGCTCCTCTCGTCGCTCGTGGCCGTCGCGGCGTGCGATGAGGGGTTCGTGACGGCCACTTACAGCGAGATCGCGGTGGAGCCGGACGCGGTCTATTTTGCGTCTCTGGAGCGCGGCGAGAGCAGCACGGATGAGCTGGTGAAGATTCTGCAGGCGGGGGAGCGCCCCTTGGTGGTGAAGCGGGTCTATCTGGCCACGGAGGGGGCGGGCGGGGAGCTGTCGGAGGTGGAGGGCTGCGATCGCGTCACGGAGGGGGTGGACCCGTCGCTGCCGCTGCAGCCGACGGTGCTCGAGGGGTGCGATTTTGTGATCTCGGAGCGCCCGGCGGCGTTTCCGGTGACGGTGGCGCCGGGCGGGTTCGAGCAGGTGGTGGTGACGTACCGCCCGCTCATGAGCGCGCCGCCCACGGGCATGCTGCTGGTGGTGGAGAGCGACGCGTTTGAGAGCTACGTGAAGACGATTCCGCTGGCGGTCTCCGAGTCCCGCCCGGAGCTGGGGGGCCTGTCGGCGATCGAGTTCGCGGGGTCGGGGCGCAGCACGGAGAGCTACCTGGTGCGCAACATCGGCAGCGGGGGGCTGGTGGTGACCAATGTGTTTGTGGAGCCGCGCGAGGGATTCCCGGCGTACGTGGACCCGGCCACGGGGGTGGAGTCGCTGGAGTTCTCGGTGGACGGGGCGTGCCCGCTGCCGTGCACGCTGAGCTCCAACAACAACAACTACACGTCTCTGCAGGTCACCTATGACCCCAAGGACGAGGGGGTGGACAAGGCGACGCTGGTGGTGGAGGGCGCCACGGTGGCGGGGGAGCCGCTCTCGTCGCTCCGCGTAGAGCTCACCAGCGAGGTGACGCCGCTCATCTTGGAGGTGGGGCCCTCGCCCCTCACCTTTGAGCACCGCCCGAGCGCCACGGTGACCAAGACGCTGAGCTTCCGCAACGCGGCGCTGCGCCCCATCAACGTGCTCGACGTGGCGCTGGAGGGGAGCGAGGCGTTCAGCATCCCCGGGTCGGAGCAGCGGTCGTTTCAGATCGTGGGGGGCGACTCCAAGACGCTCACGGTGGTGTATCAGGCGCCGAGCGAGCCGCAGCGCGCCACGCTGGTGGTGCGGACCAACGCGGAGAACGCGGAGGGGGGGACGCTGCGGGTGCCGCTGGTGGCGGACGGGGCGGGGGGGCTGAGTCTCCTGAGCGCGTCGGAGGGGACCCTGTCGTTCAACGGGGTGGCGGCGGGGGGGTCGAGCGCGCTCACGCTCACGCTCTCGTCCACGGGGACGGAGGCGGTGGCGCTGGGGGGCTTCTCGCTC
>VGTA01000972.1 GCA_016874875.1 Deltaproteobacteria bacterium
CGAGCGTGGTGGACTTGACGGGGGATGAGGTGGTGGTGGTGCGTGAGGGGCTGGGGGCGGTGGAGGCGTTTCGCTAGACGCGAGAATCATAGGGAATCATAGGTGCCAGGCTCTTGTTAAGTACGCACAGCCAAAAGAAAAACGCCGAAGCGCCCGCCACGCCCACCATGCTCAGCGTCCTGCGCGCCCGCCCCCACTACCGCCGGATGCTCATCGGCAACACCATCTCACAGCTCGGCGACTGGCTCAGCTACGTGGCCGTCAGCCTCCTCGTCACCCGCTCTGGGGAGGGCGGGGTCGCCCTCGCGCTCGTCTACGTCGCGCACACCCTCCCCAACGCCCTCGCCGCCCCCCTCGCCGGCGTCCTCGCCGACCGCCACGACCGGCGGCGGCTGATGATCGGGAGCTACCTCGCCTGCGCCCTCCTCACCGGCGCCATGTGCCTCGCTGCCGACGCCGGCGCCATCTGGGCGCTGCAGGCGCTGCTGTTCGCGCGCGCCGGCGTGAGCGCCGTGGGCTTCACCGCGCGCCAGGCCGCCACGCCGAGCGTGGTGGAGCGTCGAGAGCTCTACGCCGCCAACGCCCTCAACTCGCTCATCTGGAGCGTGCTCTTCACCAGCGGCGTCGCCCTCGGCGGGCTGCTCTCGGCGGCGGCGAGTCCCACCGCGGTCATCGCCCTCGACGCCCTCACCTTCCTGCTCTCCGCCCTCGCCGTCTGGCGCCTGCCGCCGCTCCCCCCCGCGGCGCCCCCGCCCGGGCGCGCCGCCGCCGACGAGGGCGCGCGCGGCGCGGCGGGCGGGGGGCTGTGGGCGGCGTGGGGCCTGGCGCGGCGGGACCCTCGCCTGCTCGCCGCCCTCCTCGCCAAGAGTCCCGCCGGCGCCATGACGGGCGCGGGGTGGATCGCGCTCAACCTCCTCGCCGCCGCGCACGCCCCCACCCCCGCCGACGCCGCCCTCGCCGTGGGCGCGGCGCACGCGGCGCGCGGGCTCGGCACGGGCGTGGGGCCGCTCCTGCTCAGGCGGCTGTGGCCCACCAGCGTCAGCGGCCCCACCCTCCTCGCCCTCGCCGCCCTCCTCTGCTTCCTGTGGGCGCCGTCGCGCTGGAGCGCCCTCGCCGCCCTCGTGGTGTGGGGCATGGGCAGCAGCCACAACTTCGTCCGCTCCTCCGCCACGCTCCAGCTCCACGCGCCACAGGAGGCCCTCGGGCGCCTCACCGCGCTCGACTTCCTCTTCTTCACCACCACCCAGTCCGCCCTCGCCCTCCTCACGGGCCTCCTCCTCGACCTCGGCGCCCCCCTCTCGGCGGGGGTCTACGCCTCAATGGCGCTCGCCCTCATGGGCGTCGCCCTCCTCCGGCGCCTCGAGGGCGCCCCGCGCGGGCGGGCGCTGAGCTGAGATTTTTTGGGTGACAGGGGGTCAAGGGGGGCAGTATGTTCAGCGCCGGATCTGCTAGATAACTCAAAGGGATACAGGATACAGGATACAGTATGACATATATCACACAGCGTGGCGCGCCCTCTCGCGTGCCCTCTCGCGCGCCCTCTCGCGCGCCCTCTCGCGCGCCCTCTCGCGCGCCCTCTCGCGCGCCCTCTCGCGCGCTGCTCGCCGCCCTCTTGGCGGCGCTCTCGCTCTCGGCGTGCGTGGGAGGCTCAGGGGGAGGCTCAGGGGGAGGCTCAGGGGGAGGCTCAGG
>VGTA01000973.1 GCA_016874875.1 Deltaproteobacteria bacterium
TCTTGAGCGCGCTCCACAGCCGCGGCGAGAGGGTCGCGGTTACTTCAACTCTGCGCATGTGATCTCTGCTCGTTGTCTGTCACTAGGCGGCGCTAGGGCTGTGGGGCGCTAGGGCTGTGGGGCGCTAGGGCTGTGGGGCGCTAGGGCTGTGGGGGCGCACGGCGAGCGCGGGGGTGAGGCGGAGGGGGCGAGGCGGAGGGGGCGCGGCGCCTCAATGGCACCTCAGCGGCGCCCCCCCGCGTTCAGGTCGCGGCGTGTAGCTAGATAGCCACCAAAGGGCAGGGCGGTCAAGGATTCTTTGGGGGCGCGAGCGAGGACGCGCGCGCGCGCGAAGTGGGGCTCGATCTCGGGCGCGAACTCGGGCGCGATCTCGAGTGCGGGGGATTTTTTGTTCTTTTTTATTCTTTTTCAGTCAGCGCACCTCAACGCTCTTCATCTCCGAGTCATTTTTTTGCTATTCCGCCTCCACGCCCCCCCGCGGCGCTCGCCCACGAGCCCGGCGCTGGGCAAGCCGCGTCGCGCCTCACGCGGAGAGGGAGAGAGCACATGGAGTACCGTCGAGTGGGGAGATCAGGGCTCAAGGTGAGCGCGCTGTCGCTGAGCGGCTGGGTGACGTCGGGCGGGGGCGCCCACCGCGACGAGTTTGGACGAATCCTGTCGGTCGCCTTGGAGCGCGGCGTGAATCTGGTGGACCTCGCCGACATCTACGGCGGCGGCGCGGCGGAGCAGGCGATGGGGCGACTCCTGCGGGGCTACCCGCGGCGGCAGCTGGTGCTGTCGAGCAAGTGCTACTGGCCGATGTCGGAGGGGGTCAACGACCGCGGCCTGAGTCGCAAGCACATCATGGAGAGCGTGGAGGGCTCCCTGCGCCGCCTACAGACCGACTATCTCGACCTGTACGTGTGCCAGCACTACGACGACGACTGCCCCACCGAGGAGACAGCGCGGGCGATGGACGACCTCGTGCGGCAGGGCAAGGTGCTCTACTGGGGGACGAGCGCGTGGTCGGCGGGGCAGGTGCGCGAGGCGCACAGGGCGGCGGCGCACTACCGCGCCCACGGGCCCACGGTGGAGATGCCGCTCTACAACCTGCACGAGCGCGCCATCGAGGCGGAGCTGATGCCCACCGCCGCCGAGCTCGGGGTGGGGCTCATCGTGTGGGGGGCGCTCGCCGGCGGCGCGCTGACGGGCAAGTACGCCGGCGAGCGCCGCGCGGGCGCGTCGCGGTGGGTGGAGCCGTGGGTGGAGGGGGTGGCGGAGGAGAAGAACGCGCAGCTGCTCGCTCTCGCCGCAGACGCGGGCATGGCGCCGAGCCAGCTCGCCCTCGCCTGGGCGCTCCGCGCGCCCACCGTGGCGAGCGTGCTCATGGGCGTGACGAGCGCGGAGCAGCTCTTGGAGAATCTGGGGGCGCTGGAGCTGCGCCTCAGCGATGAGGTGCTGTCGCGCCTAGAGGCGATCTTCCAGGCCCCCTGAGCGCCGCGCCCGCCCCAAGCGCACCCATCCCAAGAGCGTCCACCCCAAGAGCGCCCACCCCACGCCGGGGGCGCCGCGGGGGGGGAGGGCGGCGCAGGCGGGGCCCCCGGCGCGCGGCGCGCTCCCGGCGGCCTCGTAGGCGGCGGCGAGGACGCCGCCGGCGGGGAGGTCCTCGTCGAGCGGGAGCGTGGGCGGGGCGCCGCCGGCGCGCGGC
>VGTA01000974.1 GCA_016874875.1 Deltaproteobacteria bacterium
CCGTCGAGACGTCTGAGCTAGAGCCTCCAGCGCCCGCGCTCGCGCCCGCGCCCGCCCTACCTGAGCTTGAGCCCTCTGCGCCATCATCGCCGGCGCTCGAGGAGCTTGACCCGCCAGGGCCCGCCTCGCGAGCTCCCGCCGCCCAAGCCCCTCCCGCCCTGCCCGCCGCGCTGCGGCTCACCGCTGAGCAGGGCGCCCCCCAGGCGCGCGCCCCGCGAGAGCCCACCGCCCAGGAGACGAGAGCGGAGGAGCGGGCCGCGAGGAGGCGCGCCGCCAAAGAGCGCCGCGCGGAGGCGCGCGCGGCGAAAAGGCGCGCGGCGGAGGAGCGCAAGGCGGCGGCGCGCGCCGCCAAGGAGCGCAGGGCGGAGGAGCGCGCCGCGAGCCTGCGCGCCGAGGAGGAGCGCAGGGCGGAGGAGCGCGCCGCGAGCCTGCGCGCCGAGGAGGAGCGCAAGGCGGCGGCGCGCGCCGCCAAGGAGCGCAGGGCGGAGGAGCGCGCCGCGAGCCTGCGCGCCGAGGAGGAGCGCAGGGCGGAGGAGCGCGCCGCGAGCCTGCGCGCCGAGGAGGAGCGCAAGGCGGCGGCGCGCGCCGCCGAGGAGCGCAGGGCGGAGGAGCGCGCCGCGAGCCAGCGCGAGGGGGCGCAGCGCCTCGCGGAGGAGCGCGCCGCGCAGGCGCCGCCCCCCCCCGCGCCGGGGGCGCTTCAGGTCCAAGCGCTGACGCTCACCACGCGCCTCCGAGGTCGAGACCCCGCGGACTCCGTGCGCGCCGTGAGTCTCGCGTCGCTTGAGCGCGATGGGCTTGAGCTGATCGGGCACGTGCGCGCGCAGAATCTCGACGATGAGCAGACCATCACGATGCGCTGGATCTATGTGCCAGAGGAGCGCGCCGCGGCGCACTCGTCGCGGCACGCGGTGCGGGGCAAATCGAGCTGGCGCACCTGGTCGCGCCTCTCGGGGCGGCGGGTGAAGGGGCGCGTGGGGCCCTGGCGCCTTGAGGTGCGCGCGGCGGACGGCGCGGTGCTCGCGCTGCGCGAGTTCGCCGTCACGCCGTGAGGGGCGCGCCTCAGTCGCCGTAGGCGCTCATGGGGCCGAGGTCGTAGAGGCGCGGGTGGCCGGCGTCGAGCAGGAGGCGCGCGGCGTGGGCGCTGCGCGCGCCGCTCTTGCAGTACACCACCACCGCGCGGTCCTTGGGCACCTCGGCGAGGCGCGCCTTGAGCGCCTGCACGGGGATGTTGAGCGCCCCGTCGAGGTGCCCGGCGGCGAACTCGGCGGGGGTGCGCACGTCGAGGAGCAGGGCGCCCTCCTCGACCAGCGCGGCGGCGCGCGCGCCGTGGACGCGCCCGCCGTTCACGAGGGGGGTGTCGGAGTTGGGGGCGGTGTCTAGGCGGCTGAGGTAGGCGAAGCCTCCGAGCAGGGCGGCGATGAGCAGGCTCCTTCGCCACCCTCGTCCAACGCAAATATCGTAGAAGACGCCCCCGATCAGGAAGAAGGCGATGAGCAGGGCTTCGTGCATGGGGGGAGCCTCCTGGCGCGGCGCGGGTGGTGGGTCGCCGGCGCTCCTCGCGGCTCCCTCACCCTAAGCGCGCGGCGCGCGCGCGCAAGGGCCGCCCCCCTCGCCGCGCGCGGGTCCGGCTTGAGCGGCGTGGGGGCTGAACAGAGTAGGGCTCACGGGGCTCTGCGCGCTGCGGCT
>VGTA01000975.1 GCA_016874875.1 Deltaproteobacteria bacterium
CCGCCGTGCGCGACGCCGTGCGCGCCGCCGTGCGCGCCGCCGTGCGCGCCGCCGTGGTCGCACGCCGAGAGGAGCGCGCAGAGCGCCACGCCCCGCAGGGCGCGGCGCAGGCGCGCAGGGGAGAGGGAGAGGGAGAGGGAGAGGGAGAGGGAGAGGGAGGAGGAGATGGCAGGGGGGGCGCTGCTCATGGGGGGCCTCGCGGAGCGCTGCGGCCGCGGCGCGCTCAGCGGGGGGGGCGAGCGGGGGCGGCGGGGCGTCAGGTGAATGATACAAGACGCGCGCTTGAGTGTCACAGAGATGTACAGCGATGTGGTACGCTCGTCCGCCGAGCGCACGTCACCCGCGGGAGCCCCACATGCACACAGACGACCTCCTCACCCTCCTCCAGCTCAGCCGCCAGGGCGCCCCCGTCGAGGAGCTCGTGCGGGCGGGCTGGCGCCTTGAGGGGCGCGCCCTCACCAAGACCTGGGACCTGCCCGGCGACCGCGCGCCCGAGGAGGCGTTCATCGCCGTGTGGGCGCTCGCCAAGAGACACCGCCACCACCCCGACGTCACGGCGCGCTACGGCGCCCTGCGCGTGGCGCTCACCACCCACGACGCCGGCGGCCTCACCGCGCTCGACGTGGCGCTCGCCGCCGAGATCGAGGCGCTCGAGCTCTCTTGAGGGGGCGCCGCGCTCGCCCCCCTCAGGGTCAGCCCTCGTAGGACTCGAGCAGCTCGTCGCTCACCTCGGCGTTGTGGTAGACCTTCTGCACGTCATCGTCGTCATCGATGGCGTCGATCAGCTTCATAAACTGCGAGAACCGCTCGGCGGACACCTCCTTGGTGTGCGTGGGCAGGCGCTGCAGGCCCGCCTCGCGCGGCTCCAAGCTCAGCTCCGCGAGGCGCTTCTGCACGCCACCAAAGTCCGTCATGGCGCAGTAGATGATGAAGTCCTCCTCCGTGACCTCAAAGTCCTCCGCGCCGGCGTCGATGAGGTCCATCATCAGCTCATCGGTGTCGAGGCCGCCCTTGGGCACCACGAACACCCCCTTGCGCTCAAACACCGTCTGCAGGCAGCCGTGGTTGCCGAGGGAGCCGCCGTTCTTGTTGAAGTACATGCGGATGTTGGCGACGGTGCGCGTGTTGTTGTCGGTGGCGCACTCCACAAAGATCGCCACCCCGTCGGGGCCGTAGCCCTCAAAGGTGGTCTCCACGTACTCCTCGCCCCCCGCCCCGCTCGCCTTCTTGATGGCGCGGTCGATGGTCTCTCGGGGGAGGCTCTGGCCGCGGGCGTTGAGGACGGCGGTGCGGAGGCGCGAGTTGAAGTCGGGGTCAGCGCTGCCCCCCACCTTCACGGCCACGGTGATCTCCTTGACGAGCTTGGTGAAGATCTTTCCGCGCTTGGCGTCCTGCGCGCCCTTGCGGTGCTTGATGTTCGCCCATTTGCTGTGACCGGCCATCGCCCTCTCCTTGTGTCTGCGTCCGTGGATGTTTTGGGGGGTTGATTGGGTTTGAATGAGTCTGGGCGCGTTCTATAGCATGAGCCCGCGTGCTTGAAAAGCCGCGATCAGGAGACCGCCCCCATGCCCGCGCTCGCGCCCCGCCCGCCCGCCCGTCCGCCCGCGCCCGCCCCCTGCCGAGCGCTCCCGAGCGCGCTCTCGGGCGCGCTCCTCAGCGCGCTCCTCAGCGCGCTCCCCGCCCCC
>VGTA01000976.1 GCA_016874875.1 Deltaproteobacteria bacterium
CGGGCGGGGCGGGCGTGAGGGCGCGCTCCTCGTAGGCGAGGGTCTGGCGGACCTCCTCGATGGACGTCAGCAGGCCGCGCTCGAGCGCCTCGATGTCGCCCATCAGGTCGTCGCCGTCGCCGAGTCCGTCGAGGTGCGTCTTGATCTGCCCCTTGAGCGGGTCCTCGCGCGTGTGCGCCGCCGAGGTCATCTCGAGCGAGTCGACGGGCGAGACGGCCAGCGTCTCCACGGCGGCGAGGGGCAGCTGCGGGGGGCGAGGGGCGGGGGCGGGGCGGGGCGGGGCGGCGGTGGGGAGCGACAGCCCCCCGAGGAGCGCCGCGCGCAGCTCCTCAGCGGTGTGGAAGCGGTCGGCGGGATTCTTGGCCATCGCCTTGTGCAGCGCGGCCTCGAGGGCGGGGGCGGCGCCGCGGGCGCGTCCCGTGAAGGCGGGCGGCGACACGCGGATGTGCTGCAGAATCATCTCGATGGGCGTCTCCCCCCGAAAGGGCAGCTCCCCGCACGCCATCTCGTAGCCCACCACCCCGAGCGCGTAGAGGTCGGAGGCGGGCGAGTAGTCGCCCTTGCCCATCGCCTGCTCGGGGGGCATGTACTCCGGCGTCCCAAAGATCTTGCCGTGCGCCGTCTGCGAGCTCATCGTGTCGGCGGCGTTGAGGAGCTTGACGATGCCAAAATCCATGATCGTGATGTGCCGCTCGGGGCTGAGCATCAGGTTGCCGGGCTTGATGTCGCGGTGCAGCAGCCCCTTGGCGTGGGCGTGCGACAGCCCGCTGCACACCTGCGACAGCAGGTGGATGACCTCGTCGGGGGTGAAGCCCGGCTTGAGGCGCAGCTCCTGGCGCTTGAGCTCGTGGGCGAGCGTCTCGCCCTGCAGCAGCTTCATCACAAAGTAGTGGAGGCCGGCGTCGTGCCCAATGCTGTACACGGTGACGATGTTGGGGTGGTCGAGGGAGGCCATGGCGCGCGCCTCGCGCTGAAAGCGCCGCACCACCTGCTCGTCGTCGTTGTAGTGGGGGGGCAGGAGCTTCACCGCCACCGAGCGCCCGAGGCTGAGGTCCTTGCCGGCGAACACGTACCCCATGCCCCCGCGCCCCACCTCGCGCTCGAGGGCGAACTTGCCGTCGAGCACGCCCCCCGCCTCAAAGAGCTCGCGCACGGGGCCCGCGGGCAGCTTGGCGAGCTGCACGCCGGGGGGCGGCGTCCCCTCGCGCGGGAGGGCGGCGGGGGGCGCGGGGCGCGCCGCCGCGAGGGGCTGTGTGCGCAAGAGCACACGCGGCGCCCCCGGCGGCGGCGGGGCGGGGCGGGAGAGGGGCGGGCGAGCGAGCGGCGGCGGCGTGGTCGCGCACGCCGACTCGCCGATGAGACTCGCGCCGCAGGTTGCGCAGAGCAGACTCCCGATGGGGGCGGGGGCGTGGCAGTGGGGGCAGCTCATGTCTCGTCTCCTGCATCTTCGCGCCCGGCGCTCAGGGGCGACGCGCGTGTATTTTACATAGACGAGAGAATCATGCGTCGAAGATTTTGATATACACTGACGCACAAAGCTGCGCAGGGCTACACAAAGCTGCACAAAGTTGCACAAAGCTGCACAAAATAAAACAGGACCCGCAGGTCCTGCTTAGAGGCGATGATCGGATTCGAACCGATGATAGACGGTTTTGCAGACCGTTGCCTTAGACCTCTCGGCCA
>VGTA01000977.1 GCA_016874875.1 Deltaproteobacteria bacterium
TCCCCCGCGAGCGCCGCCGCCCCCCCCCCCTCCGGCGCGTTCAACAACGACCGCACATGACGCACCGACACCCCAAACGCCGACGCCAAAAACGGCGTCACCGCCCGCTCCCCCTCACGGAGACGACCCGCGCGGCGCGTAAAAGAAGCATCGAACGCCATCAGGCGGCGGGCGGCCTCCTGCACCTGCGCCGACGTGAGATCGCGGCGCTTCTCGTTCTCCGCGAGCTCCTTGAGCAGCGCGCGCTCGGGGTCATCCGCCGCGTCGAGGTCAGGGTCCACCACCACCGGCACCCGCCCCCACCGCCCCGGGTCCTCCGCCGCCAGCCGCCGGTACGCCTCTAGCCGGTGCGCCCCCGCCACCAGCCTGTGCGCGCGGTCCACGCAGACCGGCTGAATCAGCCCGAGCGCCCGAATCGACTCCATGAGCGACGCCACGTGCCCCTCATCCACCGGGCGCAGGTCCACCCCTGGGCGCGCCCCCACCGCCTCCACCGGCAACAACAGCGGCGCCCCCTCGCGGCGCGCGTTCTCCGCCTCCACGCGCAGGTCCCCCGCCGCCGCGCGCCGCCCCGACTCCACCGCCCGCGCCGCCGACGACAGCCCACGGCGCCCCGCGCTACCCATCGAGCCACGCCGCGATCTCCGCCAGCTCAGGAATCACCTTGGCGCGCGGGTCAAACGCGTGCAGCGGGCGCTGCTCGCTCAGGGCGTACGCCACCGACGTGTCCTGACGGAAGCTGAAGCGCGGCGTCGACGGGAACAGCGCGTCGAGACTCTCGCTCAGACTCTTGTCGAGACCGCGGCGGAGGTCCACCATCGACTGCACCAGCGCGCACCGCTTAGGCCCCGCCCGCCGCGCGCGGCGGCGGTGCTCGATCAGCTCTAAAATGCGCGCCGCCCCCGACAGCGCGAACGGGTGCGCCACCACCGGCACCAGCGCCGCCCCGCTCGCCACCAGCCCCAGCCGCTCGAGGTGCTCTGAGTAGGGCGGCAGGTCGCAGATGACCACATCAAAGCGCGCGCCCAGGCGGCGCGCCTTGAGCGCGTCGCGCAGCGCCTCGGGCTCGAGCCCCGACACCTCCACGCTGTTGCGCTCAGGCCCCCCCGGGAGGGCGAAGATGCTGGGCGCGAGCTCCACCGGCTCCACCTCCTCCCCCCGCAACAGCTCCGCCGCCCCCCGCGCCCCCGGCTCCCCGCCGAGCCCGAAAGTGACGTTCCCCTGCGGGTCGAGGTCCACCAGGAGCGCCCGCCTGCCCGCCTGCGCGTAGTGTGAGGCCAGGCAGGCGGCGAGCGCGGACTTGCCCACGCCCCCCTTCCGGCAGCCGATCGCGACGATGACGCTCATCTCTTCTCCCTCTGCTCTGCGCGGCGGTGGCCGCGCGGCGGTGACCCTCTGCGCGCACCCTCGTCCTTGTGTGCGAAACACGCGCTCATGTCAACCCCCCCGCGCGCCGGGACCAAAAACGGCGACGTGCGTTTTAAGGCCCCTCTCGCACGCTCTGCGCCCTTGAGCGTGTTGTGTCGCTTGGTAGTACGCGCGCGTGCGCGCACGCGAATCGCGCGCGAACACGCGCGCCCCCACGCGCCCCCACGCGCCCCCACGCGCCCCCACGCGCATTGACAGCGCCCCTCCCCCGCGATACCCTCCCCCCCACCGCGCCCCCCGCGCCCCCCCG
>VGTA01000978.1 GCA_016874875.1 Deltaproteobacteria bacterium
TGCGCCCCCGCCTGCGCCCCCGCCTGCGCCCCCGCCTGCGCCCCCGCCTGCGCCCCCGCGCCCTGGGAGTCATCATCGCACGCGGAGAGGGTCAGCACCCCTAAAGAAACCCCTAAAGAAACCCCTAAAGAAACCCCTAAAGAAACCCCTAAAGAAACCCCTAAAGAAACCCCTAAAGAAACCGGGAGGAGCCCCGAGGAGCGGGGGGCGGGGGGCGCGGCGGGGCGACGCGCGGCGGTTGGGCGGAGAGGGAAGGTCTTCATGCGGTCCGGACTCCTGAGGCGTCATAGCTGCTTTGGGGCTCAAGCGTTAGCGCGCGAGCAGGGGCGAGTATAAACCGCGCGCGAGTGAGTTCATAGAGCTACTTCACAGGGCTATCACAGCCCCCTGCCCCGCGCCCAACCCATCTCTCTTGCGGGGCGTCTTCTTTTCGCCCTATGGTGTGTGCGCATGATCATCAAGCTCATCAAGAAGCGTGCGTAAGCGCATGAGCGCACAAGCGCGGCACCTCCGCCCTCGAGACAGGATGTCTAGCGTGTCTAACGAAACGACCAAGGCTCTAGAGCAGAGCAGGATCGACGACTACCAAGTCCACACCCTCACACACACATCCATCTTTGGAGCGCTCTACGGCGCCACCCAGCTCAGCACAGGCGCCGCCGTCTACCTCTACGCGCTCTACGCCCCCGACGACCGCGCCCTCTCCACCGACCGCTTCAAGCACGCGCTCCACAGCGTCAAGGGCGCCCGCGCGCCCTCCCTCCTCGATATGACCGGCTTTGGGCGCGTTGAGGAGCGCGACGTGTTCTATGTGGCGTACCCTGCGGCGGGGCTGCGCCCCCTCACGGCGCCCTGGGGGGCTGGGGGCGCCCTCGCCGAGGGGGGGCGCGGGCTCGGCGCGGCGCGCCGCTGGGCGCGCGACCTGCTCGGGGCGCTCCACGCGCTCCACCAAGCGCGCGCGCCCCACCTCGCCCTCGCCCCGAGCGCGCTGTGGTCGCGCGGCGAGGGCGTGGCGCTGGCGCTGCAGGGCTTCTCGCAGATCTTCAAGCGCCGCGCGCAGCCGCTCTCGCCCACCGCCGCGCTCAGCGACCCCGTCCTGCTCGACCGCGCGCCCTACGTGTCCCCCGAGGAGATCAAGGGGCGCCTCACCCACGCCGGGGCGGACATCTACGCGGCGGGGGCGCTGCTGTGCGAGTGGCTGACCGGCGCGCCGCCGTTCCTTGGCGCCTCGCCCGAGGAGACGCTGCAGCTGCATGTGGAGGGCGAGCTGAGCGCCGGCGTCGTGGGCACCCTGCCCGCCCCGCTGCGCGCCTTCTTTGAGCGCGCCCTCAGCCGCGACACCAAGGGCCGCTTCAGCGCCGCCCCCGAGCTCTTGAGCGCCTTTGAGGAGGCGCTCGACGCGGCGGCGGGCGCCTCCCCCGCCGACGACCTCCTGGCCACCGCCCCAGGTCACATGCCGAGCGAGGATGTGCCCGCTGGGGGCGGTGAGGGCGCTAGAGGCGCGCGAGCCGCGGGGGGCGCGCGAGCCGCGGGGGGGGACGAGGGCTTTGGGGGCGCAGGGGGCGACGAGGGCGCAGGGGACGACGAGGGCGCAGGGGACGACGAGGGCTTTGGGGGCGAGGACGCCTTAGGCTTCGCGCAGACGAACACCGAGGAGCGCACCTTTCT
>VGTA01000979.1 GCA_016874875.1 Deltaproteobacteria bacterium
CGGCGCCAGCTGCCCGGGCGGCGCGGAGAGCCCCTGCCCCGGCGAGAGCTGCCCCGGCGCCAGCTGCCCCGGCGCCAGCTGCCCCGGCGCCAGCTGCCCCGGCGTGAGCAGCGCCTGTGGCGCCCCGTCCCCCCCCACGGGGGGCGAGATGGGGATGAGCATCGAGAGACCAAAGACGCAGAGCAGCCCCAAGACGCCCGCCCCCACCTTCACCTCCACGCGCGCCCAGAGCGCCCTCAGGCGCTCCACGTCCACGCCGCGCCCCGGGCGGCGCGCCCCGTAGACGCCCGCGCCGTCTAGGGCGCCGCGGCGCAGTCGGTCATCGCCCCGCGCGCGCTCCCCCGCGCGCTCCCCGCGCCCCCCCGCCTCGGCGGGGCGCCCCTGCGCCCTCACCGCGGGGCGCGCGGGCTCCTCGTCCAAGATCATCGTCGCCTCGGGGGCCCCCTCAAACCCGTCCACGCCGCCGAAGGCGCTCGCGCGCGCGTTTGGGGGCGGGGCGAGGTGCGCGAGGCGCGCGAGGGCGCTCGCCTCATGCGCCGCGCCCTGCCCCGCGCCCTGCCCCGCGCCCTGCCCCGCGCCCTGCCCCGCGCCCTGCCCGCTCGGCGCGGCGGGGGGGAACTTGGCGGGCGCGGGCTCTTGGGGTTGGGGGTAGCCGCCCCCCCCCGCGGCGGCGCCCCCCACCAGCGGCGCGCTCTGCGCGGCGCGCGCTGGCAGGGGCGTGGCGTAGGCGCCGCGCGGGGGCTGCGCCTGCGCGTAGAGGGGTGCTTGCGCCGCCAGGGGCGGCGCGCCCTGCGAGTAGAGGTCGTGTGGGTTGATGGAGGGGCCCGTGAGCGACTCCCCGTGCATCGCGTGGTCCGAGAGCACGCTGTCGCTCACCGCGCTCTCGTCGGAGAGCACCTCCACCTCCTCAAACTCCACGTCGTCCACCTCCGCCGTGAAATCAGGCACGTCCCAGTCCCCCCCCTGCTCACCCTCGCTGACGCTCGCGAGCACATAGTCCGAGATCATCGACAGGTCGTCCGTCCCAAAGTCGTCCGAGCTGTGCATGTAGCGCTCGCCCTGCGCCCGCTCAGGAGCCTTGAGCTCGGGGAAGGTGTCGAGCAGCAGGAGCTTGAGCTTGGCCTGCGAGAACGAGAGGCCGAGCTTGTCGAGCAGCTTGTCGAGGGCGTGCTGGAAGTGCCGCGCCGAGGGGAAGCGGTCGGCGGGGCGGGGCGCGAGCGCCTTGTCGAGGAGGCGGAAGAGGGCCCCGGGCAAGTCGGGGCGCAGCTCGCTGAGGGGCTGAAAGCGGGCGCTGCGGACGCGCGCGAGGAGGCGCTGGTCGTCGCTGTCGTCGTACAGGGGGCGCCCGGCGAGCAGCTCGTAGAGGACGATGCCCGCGCTAAAGATGTCGGTGCGGTGATCGAGGCGTGCGCCGTGCGCCTGCTCGGGCGACATAAAGCAGAACTTGCCCTTGATGATGCCCGCCTCGGTCTCGTGGGTGCTGTTGAGGACCTTGGCGATGCCAAAGTCCACCAGCTTCACGTCGCCCTCCGTGGAGACCATCACGTTCTGCGGCGTCACGTCGCGGTGGATGAGGCGCAAGAGCTGCCCGTCGGGGCCGCGCTGGCGGTGGGCGTGGTCGAGCCCAGCGCACACCTGCGAGAGCACATACAGCGCCGCCTCGAG
>VGTA01000980.1 GCA_016874875.1 Deltaproteobacteria bacterium
ATGTTAGGCGCGGCGTCGGACTCGCCGCCGCGATGAGCGTGGGGGCGATGACCCTCATCTACCTCCTCGGCACCCCAGGCCTCCCCTGGGCGCCCGCCGGCAGCCCCGTGACGGCAGAGCTCAGGGGCTATCTCGTCGGCCGCCTCTGGTGCGTCCCGATGATGCTGGTCCACACCTGCGCTCGCTGTTACCTCCAGGCGCGCGAGCGCCCACGCGCCGTCCTCGCTGGAACATTGATCGCTAATGGGCTCAATTTGCCATTAAGCCTTTATTTAGGCGGAGGCGACGCGCTCCTTGAGGGGCTGGGGCTGCCCGGGCTGGGGCTGCTCGCGCGCGGGTGGGGCGGCCTTGGCATCGGGCTCGCCTCGGCGGTGGTGGAGACGGTGGAGGCGGGCTTCCTCCTCTGGTACGCCGCCCGCGTCGCCGGCGCCTCCCCCGCGCCCCGCCGCGACGGCTGGGGGGCGCTCTTGCGCGTGGGGTTGCCCGTCGGCGGCTCAATGCTCAGCGAGGGCGGGGTCTTTTCGGCCTCGACGCTCATCGTCAGCGCCTGGGCGCCCGTGGTCATCGGGGCGCACAGCGTGACGATGCAACTGGCATCGTTTACCTTCACGGTGTCGCTGGGCATCGCCAGCGCCACCTCCGTGCGAGTGGGGCGCGCCGTGGGGGCGAGCAGCTGGGCGCGCGCGCGCCTCGCCGCCCTCGCCGGCCTCCTGATCAGCCTCTCGATCATGAGCGTCACCGCGCTCGCCTTCACCCTCGCCGGCGCCCCGCTCGCGCGGGTCATCAGCCAGGACCCCGACGTGGTCGCGCTCGCCGCCGCGCTCCTCTCCGTCGCCGCCGTCTTTCAGCTCTTTGATGGCACCCAGGTCGTGATGAGCGCGGCCCTCCGGGGCGCCGGCTTCACGCGCACCCCGCTCTGGGCGGCGCTGCTGAGCCACTGGGGCGTGGGGTTGCCCCTCGCCCTCCTGCTCGCGTTTGGATACGACCTGGGCGTGGTGGGGCTGTGGTGGGGACTCTGCGGGGGCCTCTGTTGCGCGGCGGGACTCCTGCTCTGGCGCTTTTATGTGCTCTCCGGGCGCGCGGCGCGCGCCGCGGGGGCGTGAGCGTGAGCGTGAGCGCGGGCGAGGGGGCGGGCGCGCCGCGCGCCCTCGCCGCCCTCGCCGCCCTCGCCGCCCTCGCCGCCCTCGCCGCGCCCGCTCGCGCCGACACCTCTGAGCTCTCCGCCGGCCTCGCCCTCCGCGGCGACCGCGCCCCCGGGGGCGCCCCCGCCGCCCCGCTCGACGCGGTCGACCCCCTCCGCGTGGGCGGCGAGGCGCGCCTCGCCCTCGGCCTCAGCCCCACCCTCTGGCTCGCCGCGCGCCTCGGCTGGGGGCGCGCCCCCCTCGCGCCCACGCCCGCCACCCCCGCCCCCTGCCCGTTCGGAGAGTCTTGCGCGGCGCGCCTCCTGCGCGCGGCGGGGGGGGCGCAGCGGGTCACCCTTGGGCTGGCGCTGCAATTTCTCGATGACCTGAGCCCAGCTCTATGGGCGGCGCTCGGCGCGGAGCGCGTGGCGGTGGAGCGCGCGGAGGCGCTCTGGGGGGCGGGGGGGGCGCTCTGGTTGGGGGCGCCGCTGCCGGGGGGGGGGGCGGGGGCGCGCGGGGGCGGGGGGGGGGC
>VGTA01000981.1 GCA_016874875.1 Deltaproteobacteria bacterium
CCGCTCGCCGCCCCGCTCGCCGCCCGGCTCGCCGCCGCGCTCGCCGCCCAGCTGTGCGAGCGCGCCGTGGGCCACGCGCAGGACGCGCCGCGCGTGGAGCGCACCGCGACGCGCGCCTCGTGGCACCTCGCCGACGGACTCCCGCAGTCGTCCGTGACGGGGCTGGCGCCGGCGGCGGACGGGCGGCTGTGGGTGTCGACCTTCGCCGGAATCACGCGCTTTGACGGGGTCACCTTTGAGCCCTTGAGCGGGGAGGGGCGGCGCGAGGGCCCCGTCCGCGTCTCGCACCTCGCCGCCGACCCCGCCGACCCGCGGCGCATCTGGGTGAGCACGGACGCGGAGGGGCTGTGGCTCCTCGAGGACAGCGAGCGCCCCGAGGAGGTGCGCGTCCGAGAGGTGCCCCTCCCCCCCGCGCTCCGAAACCTCACGCTCTACGAGGCCACCGTCGCCCCCGCGGGCAGCCCCGCTGAGGGGGTGTGGCTGGCCACCAACGACGGCGCGCTGCGGGTGCGCGAGGCGACCACGCCGGCGCCGCGCGTGGAGCGCGTGCCGCTCCCAGCCCCCCCCGACAGCGTCTTCCACGTCGACCTCGCCGACGACGGGCACCTGTGGCTGTGCGCCGCCACGGCGCTGTGGCGGCGCGCCCCGAGCGGCGAGCTCTGGCGCGCGCCGCCGCCCGCCCGCCCCCTCGCCGACGGCGCCCTCCCCGCCTGCCGCGGCGGGCTGCCCACGCCGGGGGGCGACCTCTGGGCGCTCTACGAGGACGGCCTGTGGCTCGTGTCGCGCGCCGGGGAGCGCCGGGAGGCGCTGGTGCGGGTGACGGCGGGAGGGCGCGCGGGGGGCGAGGGCGGCGAGGCGCGCGCCCCCCACGCCGCGCCCGCCCCCCCCGCCCCCCCCGCCGCGCCCGAGCGGCTGCGGGGCGCCTGGCGCGCGCGCCCGGTCCGCGCCCCCGACGGGCGCCTCCTCGCGCTCACCGCCGAGGGCGTGTTTGACCTCGGCGCCGAGGGGGAGGCGGCGGCGCGGGCGCGGCGGGGCGAGGCGCTCCCCGCGACGCGCGTGCCCCTGCGCGGCGCGCCGCGCGCGTCGTGGTTCAGCCCCACCGGCGCGCTGTGGCTCGGCTTCACCGGCCTCGGCCTCGCCCGCGTCTCCGAGGACTCCTTTGAGCGGATCACCTGGCCGGGCAAGCGCGACGACCAGGACGCCGGGCCGCTAGCGCGCCTCGGGGGAGAGCTGTGGTTCGCCCACAGCTGCGACGAGCTCTGGCGCGCGCGCCCGCGGGCGCCCGGGCGCCCCCTTGAGCGCGTCCCCCTCCCCCCGGCGCGCCACGGCGCGTGCGTGGACGCGCTGGGGGCGCGGGGCGGCTCAGAGCTGCTCCTCGGGCGCGAGTTTGAGCTGCTCCGCCGCCGCGAGGACGGGGCGGGCTTTGAGCGGCACCCCGACAGCGACGCGCTGCGCGAGGCGGGCAACGCCTCCCTCATCGCCCCGCGGGGGGCGCGGCGGGGCGACTGGTGGGTGGGGACGCGCGGCGGCGCGCTCCTGCGCCTGCGCGGCGACGCCCCCGCCACGCGCGAGGCGCTGCCGCCGGCGGCGTCGGGCGCCTGGGTGCTCTCGGTGGCGGAGCTGGGCGCTGGGGGGGAGGACCTCGCGGTGGG
>VGTA01000982.1 GCA_016874875.1 Deltaproteobacteria bacterium
TTAGTCCTATTCGGAATGATCACATCTGTCGCTGGATCACGACTTCCCAAGACGTTGTAACAGGTATAGGGTCCGATTTCAAAATAAGGGGTGTGTTCTTGAACTTGCATCGCGTTAAGTATGAGTTGCTTCACTTTATTGAGTCCTCTCTTCTTTAGGGGACGCCCGACGACATGCCGGGGCGCCTAGGGGTGGGGGGGTCGCTTGAGGCTCTTGCTCTATAAAAGGAAGTTTTAGATGGATTTTTCGACACATGTAAAACTATAAACATCCGTAAAGCAAGTAAAAATGAGCAACATCTTCACACGCCGCTCCGCTTGGTCCCCCGCCCGCCATCCTCATCCCCCTGCAGCGTCCCTCCACGCCGCCCACCGGCTCACGGGCGCGCTAGGCGCGGGGGGCGTAGTGAAGGGTGAGGAAGACATGTACAAGACCTCAGGCGAGCAGCGCCGCTCTTGGTCAACGGAGCAACATCTCAAGACTCCACACATGTCATCAGCCTGCAAGGAGACGTTCAGGGCGCTCGCGCCCGCGCTATAACTGAGCCCCGCGCTCAGAGCCCAGAGGCCCGCGCCCCGCGCCTAACTAAATGTCACGAGCTGACAGGAAAACTCACAAAGGGCTGTTTACCCAAGCGTGAGGCGGCGCGCCGCGCCACCCACGCCACAACCACACCCGCCTGGAGCCCTGCGCCATGCCTACGAAGCCCACCAAGACCACCAGCCACGCCGCCACCCACGTCCCCACCCACCCCGCCCACGAGCACCCCGAGCTCCCCTGCCTCTTCCACCTCAGCGCCGAGTACAACGGAGACCGCGCCGACGGCGTCACGCACATGGACCAGATGATCCGCCTCTACCAACAAGGCGCCTGGCAAGACAACCCCCTCTACATGGAGCGCACCCTCGCCCAAGCGCACACCCTCGCGCAGCTCTGCGGCGCCCCCGCGGCGCACAGCCTCTACTACAGCGACGTGAGCCTCATCAAAGCGGGCGGCGCCCACAGCCCCAAGGAGCAGTACCGCGCCAACGTGCGCGCCTCCCTCCCGCAGCACCTCAGCGCCTTCAAGCAACACACCCCCACCGCCGTCGCCGTCGCTGGCGGCGAGGCGCTCAGCGCGTTTGTTGAGATCGTGCTCCCGGAGCTCATCGCCGCGGGCTGCGCCCCGCGCGTGATCCTCGGCGTGCGCAACCCCGGCGCCGAGGGGCACCGCGGGAGCTGGCGGGACTGGGAGCCGCGCTACCTCAACGCCGCCCGCGACCTCAGCGGCCAGCTCGCGGCGACTCGCGAGGGCGTCGCGATCTTTAAGCTCACCAGCCCCGGCGCGCAGACCCCCTTCCGCCTCGAGCGCCTTGAGCGACGCGCGCGCCGCTAGACCACCACGCCCTCACCCACCCGCGAGCCCCCCATGCGCAGCTACCTCCTCACCATCAGCACCCTCACCCTCCTCACCCTCCTCGCCCTCAGCGCGCTGACGGTGATCATCCCCCTCCACATCCAGCTCCTCGCCACGCTCGCCCTGAGCGCCGTCCTCTGGCTCATCTGCCTGCGCCCCCCCACAGTCTACGAGACATCCCTCCTCCCGCCGGGCGCCAAGGGGCTCGCCCTCCCCGGGCTCATCTTCCTTACCCCCGGCCTTCGCGAGCCCGAGC
>VGTA01000983.1 GCA_016874875.1 Deltaproteobacteria bacterium
TGAGGCTGAGGCTGAGGCTGGAGCTGGAGCTGTCGCGGGCGCCGTGGGCGCCGCTGAAGATGCTGCGCCCGCCCTCCTCCCCTGCGCTGAGGCGGTGCTGGCTGAGCGCGACGCGCCGCTCTCCTACGTGACGCGCCTGCGGGCGCCGCCGCTGGACTCTGAGGCGCTCACGGTGGCGGTCGTCTCAGGGGTTCGGGCGCGCGACCCGCGGCTGGGGGCGCTCACGCGGGCGCTGAACGACTCCGCGATCGACGCGACGCTCTGGAGCGGGGGCGCCCTCTCGGCGGAGGGGGGCGCGGGGGAGGAGGGGCGGCTGAGCGCCCTCGCGCGCCCCTGGTTCGCCCTGCCCACCCCCTCCGAGCTGCGCGCCGTGGGGCTCGCCGCCTGGGCGGCGCGCTTTGGGGACCCCTACGTCACCCTCGAGGCGGGCGAGACGCGCCTCGTGGCGCTCTCGGTGGCGCCGCCCTTTGACGGCTCGGAGCGCCTGCAGGTGTCGCGCTGGGGGGGTGACGCGCCCCTCGTGTGGCGGGACGGGCCCGCGCCGCGCGCGCGCCTCCTGCTCACGCCCACCCCCCTGAGCACGGCGAGCGTGACGCGCCCCCTCGAGGCCCGCGCGCCGCTGATTCGCTTCCTCGACGAGGTGAGCGCGAGCGGCTTCCGCCAGCTCCTCACGGTGGGCGCGCAGGAGCCCCACCACGGCCTCGAGCTCGTGTCGCTGCCCTCGTTTGGTGAGGAGGGGGGCGAGTGGGTGGAGCTGCGACTCGCGCTGCGCTGCCCCGCCGAGGGGGGCTGCCTCACCGTCACCCCCCGGCGGCTGCCCCCCGAGTGAGGCGCCGCGCCCCTACCCCTAGGCGCGCCCCGTGCTCCCAAATCCGCCCCCGGCGCGCAGGTCCGCCGGCGCGGGGAGCGCCTCGCGCGCCACCGCCTCCACCGCGCACAGCAGCAGCGGGCGCAAGAGCAGCTGCGCCACCCGCTCCCCCGCCAGCCCCGCCGCCGCCCGCGCCGCCTCCTCGTCGCCCCCCGCGCCCACGTAGAGCAGCGGAATCAGCAGCGGCCCGCGGTACCCCGGGTCGATCACGCCCACGCTGTGGGGGAAGATGAAGCCGCGCCACACCACGCTCGACCGGGGCGCCACCTCCACGTAGCAGCCCGGGGGGGGAGCGAGGGTGACGCCCGTGTCGCAGAAGAACAGACGCGGCCCGCGCTGCTCCACCCGCAGGACCCACACGTCGAGCCCCGCGTCTGAATCGTGAGCGCGCGCCGGCGCCCGCGCGCCCTCTGCGAGCGACACTTGGAGCGTGAGCGGGCGCTCAGGCGCGCTCAGCGCCACGCTCATCGCCACGCCCCCCGCTCCCGCCACGCCGCCGCCGCCAGCAGCGCCCCTAGCGCGCCCCACGACGACGGGCGCGCCACGAGGTCGTGGTGGCGGTCGAGCCACCACGCCCCCATAAAGACGCTGAGCGTAAAGAGCGCCGCTGAGGCGCGCGGCGCGCGCGCCGGGGGTAAGGCGAGCCAGGCGCCGGTGAGCGTGAGGTGGGTGAGGAGCAGCGGAGAGAGAGGCAGATCTGGGGGCAGAGCGGGGGGCAAAGGCATGGGCGGCGGGGCTGTTTCGGGGGAGATGGGAGAAGTGGTGCGATCGCGCAAAAA
>VGTA01000984.1 GCA_016874875.1 Deltaproteobacteria bacterium
CCCGCCGCCGCCCTCCCCGCCGCCCTGCCCGCCGCCCTGCCCGCCGCTCTGCCCGCCGCCCTGCCCGCCGTCCTCCGAGCGGCGATCGAGGAACTGAACGTTCTGCGCGCGAATCTCCCACGACGTGCGCTCCACGCCGTCCTTGTCGGTGTACTTGTTGGAGCGCAGGCTGCCCTCCACGAGGACCTTGCTGCCCTTGCGGAGGAAGCGTTGGCAGTTCTCAGCCTGCTTGCCGCTCACGAGCACGTTGTGCCACTCGGTCTGCTCGCGGGGCTCGTTGGTGGTGGCGTCCTTCCAGTGCTCGGTGGTGGCCACGCGCATCTTGAGGAAACCGCCGCGCGAGCTGTCCTTCATCTCGGGGTCAAAGCCGAGGTTGCCGAGGATAAAAACTTTGTTCATGCTCTTCCCCCTGTGGGAGTGAATGATATAAGAGTGCGCCCGTGACGCGCGGCGACGCGCGGCGCGAGGCCGCGAGCCTCGCGCCGCGCGCCTCGCGGCGCACGCCATAACACACCAGCAGAGAGATTTTGTCGACACAATTGAAAGTTTCTTCACCGCGCCCCGCCGCGCCCTCCCCCGGCGACCTCCCCGCGCGCTACAGCTATGAGATGTCGAGCGAGGTCCTCGACCTCGACGCGCTCTCCGTGGTGCAGAAGCTCCACCGCGCGGGGTACGTGAGCTACTTTGTGGGCGGCTGCGTGCGCGACTCGCTGCTCGGCCTCTCGCCCAAGGACTTTGACATCGCCACCTCGGCGCGCCCGCGGGACCTCAAGCACGTGTTTCGCAACTGTCGCCTCATCGGCAAGCGCTTCACCCTCGCCCACGTGCTGTTCGCCCACGACAAGGTGATCGAGGTCGCCACCTTCCGCCAGCGCCCCAGCGAGGATGACCAGGAGGGCGCCCTGATCGTGCAGGACAACGAGTTCGGCACGGCGGAGAGCGACGCCCACAGGCGCGATTTCACTATCAACGCCCTGCTCTACGACCCGCTCAAGCACGAGATCGTGGACTACTGTGACGGCATGCGCGACGTGTACCACCGCGTGCTCCGGAGCATCGGCGACCCGCAGGTGCGCTTTCGCGAGGACCCCATCCGCATGCTGCGCGCCATCAAGTTCGCCGCGCGCCTCGGCCTCTCCTTTGAGCCCGCCCTCGCCGCGGCGCTGCGCAGCGAGCGCCTCGAGTGCCTCAAGGCGGCGCGCCCGCGCTTCTCGCAGGAGGTCATCCGCATGCTCCAGGGCGGCGGCGCGCGCCGCTCCTATGAGCTGCTCGAGGAGCTCGGCTTCCTTGGGCTGCTGGCGCCGGAGCTGGCGGCGTCCTGGGCGCGCGACGCGGAGGTGCGCGCGCGCACCCTCGACGCCCTCGGCGCCCTCGATGACCTCGTGACGCGCAGCCCCCGTGAGGCCGCCGCCCTCGACGAGGGGAGTCTCCTCGCGCTCCTCTGGTGGCCCACCTATGACGCCCTCACCGCGCACCTCGCCCCCGCGCAGCGCCAGGCCAAGCTGCTCGCGCTGCGCTTGACGGCGCCGTTTATGAATCGGGTGCGCTTGTCGATCAAGCACCTCCACCTCTGCGCGCGTCAGCTGGCGACGCTGGCGGTCTGGGCGCGCGGGCGCGGGGCGGAGGGGCTCACGCCGGTGGAGG
>VGTA01000985.1 GCA_016874875.1 Deltaproteobacteria bacterium
GGGGCCGTGGGCGGGGGTGGGGGTGGAGGGGGCGGCCACCTCCGCGCGCTTCACCGGCTCCGGCGCCCCGGTCCCCTTCGCGCCGCCGCTCACGGGGGGCGCGCGCCTGGCGCTGCGCGGCGCCGGCGCCCTCGCCGGCCTCAGCGCGGGCGCCCGCCTGCTCGCGGTGGCGCCCCGCCCCCTGCCGCACGGGGCGCGGAGCGGCGCCCTCGCCCGCCTCGACCTCACGGCGCGCCTGGCGCGCGGGCCGTGGTCGCTGTCGCTCGACGTGGAGAACGCGCTGGCGTCCCGCCTGCGCGACGGCGAGTACCACTACGCGAGCGACTGGGGGGCGGCGGGGGGCGGGGGCGGGCCGCTGCCCACGCTGCATTTCGTGGCGGGGCCGCCGCTGGGGGCGCGGCTCACCCTGGGCTATCTCTTTGAGTGAGCGGGGGACCTGAGCGGTGGCAGCCTTTTCGTCGGCGTGCGCCCCCCTCCTCGCGCTCACCCTCCTCGCCGCCGTCGCCGGCGCGCGCGCGCCCGCCCCCCCCGCCGCGCCCGCCCCCCCCGCCGCGCCCGCCCCCCCCGCCCCGCACCCCACCGCCGCCCTCACCCCCGCCGCGCCCGCCCTCCCCGCCGCGCTCCTCGCCCCCGGCGGGGGGGGGGCGGCGCGGGTGTGGGCGCTCGGGGACTCCCGCGCTGAGGGGCGGGGCCTGGGGGCCTCGGCGCGGTGGCCGGAGCTGGCGCGCGCCGCCCTGCGGGGGCGCCCCGCGCTGCTCCTGCACCTCGGGGACTGGGTGCGCGACGGGCGCGACGGCGGGGAGTGGGCGCGCGCGCTCGGGGCGCTCCCGCCGGGGCTGCCGGTCCTCGCCACCCGCGGCAACCACGACCGCGGGCCGTGGTGGGGGCGCCTCGGCCTCGACGGGCTCGCCGCGGGCGCCGCGCCCCCGCGCGGCGCGCCGGCCCCCCTCCGCGCCGCGCGCGCGGGCGCCGCGCTGGTGTACCTGCTCGACGCCGAGGGCGACGAGGGGGCGGCGCGCGCGGCGGTGGCCGCCCACGCGGCCTGGCGCGCCGCCCGCCCCCGCCCGGCGCCCTTTATCCTGCTCGCCACCCACCGCCCGCTGTGGTCGCGCGGCCCGCACGGGGACGATGAGCGGGGGTGGGGCGCGTGGCTCGCCCCCGCCCTCGTGGCCCTCGGCGTCGATCTGCTGCTGGCGGGCCACGACCACGACTATGAGCGGATGGCGCCGGCGGCGGGGGGGGCGGTGGCGGTGGTGTCGGGGGGGGCGGGCACCTGGACGGCGCCCCTCCCCGGCCTCTCGCGCCGCCCTTCGCGCCCCGACCGCCCGGCGAGCGTGGTGTTTAGCGGGCGCCCGCACACGCTCTCCCTTGAGATCACCCCGGCGACTCTGCGGCTGCGCGCGTGGGCGACGCCGCGGGAGGGGGCGCGTGAGCTGCTCGATGAGCTCGAGCTGCGGGCGCGCTAGAACAGGTCAAGACAGGTGGCAGCCTTTTGGTATATGGCGTACCTGCCCTCTTCTGAGACGCTCTGAGGCGCTCTGAGTCGTCCAAGCCCCAAGCCCCCCAACGCTACGCGAGTCTCTGAATGCCCCCCGCCCGCTCGCTCCCGCGCGCCCTCCCGCGCGCCCTCCCTCTCGCCCACC
>VGTA01000986.1 GCA_016874875.1 Deltaproteobacteria bacterium
GGGGCGGCGGCTAGAGCGACACGGCGGCGGTGGGGCGGTAGGGGAGGCGGGCGGGGGCGCCGGCGCTCACCTCGTGCCAGAAGCCGCGCAGGAGGTTGCCCGCCACCGTGGCGCGGTACCACGCCGAGCCGCGGTGGTCGCTGATGGGCGTAAAATCCTGCGCCAGCGCCGCCACCGCGCGCTCGAGCGCCTCCTCCGACCACAGCGCGCCCACCAGCGCGCCCTCCGCGGCGCGGGCGCGGGTGGGGATCGCCGCCACGCCCCCATAGGCCAGGCGCGCCGCCACCACCACCGGCGGCGCGCCGCCCGCGCCCCCCGCGGCGGGCGCGAGGGGGCGCGAGAGGGTCACCGAGAACGCCGCCGACACGGCGCTGATGTCGAGCTCCTGGCGCTTGGACACCTTGTAGGCGCGGTCGTGGCGCGTCTCCTCGCCGGGCGCGGCGGGGGCGGGGAGGGGCACGCAGACGCGGGCGAGCAGCTCCTGCGGGCGCAGCGCCGTCCTGCGGTAGCTCACAAAGAGCTCCTCGAGGGGCAGGAGGCGCGCCCCCGCCGCCGAGCGCAGCTCCACCGAGGCGCCGAGGGCGAGGAGGGCGGGGGGGGTGTCGCCGATGGGGCTGGCGGTGCAGAGGTTGCCGCCGAGCGTGCCGCGATTCTTGATCTGGCGCGCCCCAAAGAAGCGGAGCATGCGCTCAAGCGAGGGGCAGAGGTCGCGCGCGAGGCGCTCCACGTCCGAGAGCGCCTCCGTCGCCCCGATCCACCACCGGCGCTCGCCGCTCGGGAGCGTCTCCACCTCCGAGCCGCGCAGCTCAGGCAAGAGCTCGAGCGAGATGAGGCGCGCGGGGCGCTCAAAGCGCTTGGTGATCATGAGGCTGAGGTCGGTGCCGCCCATCACGAGCAGCGCCTGCGGCTCACGCGCCCACTCCGCCCACAGCGCCTCGAGAGAGGAGGGGGCGGCGAGGGCGCGCCCGGCGCCCGCCGCCCGGTGGACCTCCGCGTCGCCCCGCGCCTCCTCCGCCGCCCCCGCCCCGCCCCACAGCGACAGCCCGCGCGCGAGGCGCCCCTCCGGGCGCGCCCCCGCCACCGCCTCCGCCGCCGCCAGGATGGGGCGGTACCCCGTGCAGCGGCAGAGGTTGCCGCAGAGCTGGTCGTCCACCTGCCACGGCTCGTCGAGGTCCGAGCGGTGCGCCGCCTCCACGAGCGACATCACCACCCCCGGCGTGCAGTAGCCGCACTGCGACCCGAGGCGCTCCATGAGCGCCCGCTGCGCCAGGTGAGGCTCGCGCGCCCCGCCCGCCCCCTCCTCCGCCAGCCCCTCCACCGTGTACACCCGCCTGCCGTGGAGCATGGGCAAGAGCAGCAGGCACGAGTTGACCGCCCGATAGCTCGCCCCGGCGTTGGTGGGGCGCGCGGGGTCCAAGACCACCACCGTGCACGCCCCGCAGTCGCCCTCCGCGCACCCCTCCTTGGTGCCCCGCAGCCCCGCCTCGTCTCGGAGGTAGCGGAGGAGGGTGGTGGTGGGGTCGATGTGGCTGATGTCCACGCGCTCGTCGTTGAGGTAGAAGTGCATGGGGGGGCTCCTTGAGGCGTGAGGGGCGTGAGGGGCGTGAGGGGCGTGAGGGGCGCGGCGCGAGGGTGAG
>VGTA01000987.1 GCA_016874875.1 Deltaproteobacteria bacterium
AGAGGGCGGGGGCGGGCCAAGCGGAGGGCGGCGCGGAGGGCGGCGCGGAGGGCGGCGCGGAGGGCGGCGCGGAGAGCGGCGCTACCGCCCCCGGGGCGGGGAGGGCGGCGGGGAACCACGCCGGGAGCGCGCCGAGGGGGCGCAGGAGGTCCACGAGCGCCTGAGGTCCCGCGTAGCGCAGCTCCGCCCACCCGCTCAGGGCCGCGCGCCCCTCGCCCGGCAGGTCGCTGAGGTGCGCCGAGAGTCCCGCGAGGGGGGCGAGCAGGGGCGCGGCGGCGCGCAGGGGCGCGGCGAGGCCGCCGGGGCGGGCGGGGGTGAGGCGGTTGAGGGACTTGAGGAGCGGGCAGGTCCAGGGCGGCGCGTCGCGCCAGGCGTCGAGGGCGGCGGCCACCTCCACGAGCCCGAGGGCGCGCAGGGAGACGTCGAGGTGGACGGCGGCGCCCTCCCCCGCCGCGGGGGAGGCGGCGAGGGCGGCGGCGCGCAGGTCGAGCGGGCGCGGACTCGCCGGGTCGGCGCGCAGCCCCGCCGCGAGTCCCCGCAGCCCCTCGCCGAGCGTGAGGTGCGTGAGCGCCTCCCCGCCGCCCGCCCGCGCCCCAAACGCCACGGCGGTCACGCCGCGCGTGAGGCGCTCAAGGTCGGCGGCGCAGCCCCCCACGAGCGCGCTCGGGAGCGGCAGCCCAAACGCCGCCGCGCTCTCCTTGAGCCCGGGGGGCGGCGCCCCGAGGAGGGCGGCGGCGAGGGCGCGCAGGTCGAGCCACCCGCCCGGGCGCGCGTCCGCGGGCAGCCCCGCGAAGCGCGCCCGCAGGCCCGCGCCGAGGGGCGCGGCGGGCGGCGCGAGGAAAGACGACAGGAGGACCGGCTCAGCGCCCTTGGGCAGCAGCGCCGCGTGGAGCGCCCAGCGCGGCGCCCCCCCGCCCGCGCCCCACGGCGCCACCCGCGCCACCAGCGTCCAGCGCTGAAACGCGCGGCGCCAGTAGTCGCCCGAGGGGTGCCGGCGGCGCTCAAAGCCATGCGCGCGCCCCTCGAGGACGCGCCCGAGCCACGCCCCGAGCGCCTCGGGGCTCGCCAGCTCCACCAGCGCCGCCGGCGCCAGCCCGAGCCCGTAGAGGAGCCACGCCGGCGACTCAGGCAGCCCCAGCTCCCCGAGGTCGCGCGTAGCGCCGAGGCGGGCGGCGAGCGCCTCAAGGGCGGGGCGGTCGGCGGGGGCGGCGGCGTCGAGGAGCGCCCGCAGCGCCCGCTCGCGCTCAGCGGCGAGGGACGCCCACCACGCGCTCAGCCCCCCCCCCGCCCCCCCCGCCGCCCCCAGGTCCCCGATCAGGTACGGCGCCCGCTCGTCCAGGAGCGCCGCGAGCCCCTCCACCCCCGAGCGGAGCGCCGGCGGCGCCTCGGGGGCGGGCGGCGGGGCGGGCGCGGCGGGCGGCGGGGCGGGCGCGGCGGGCGCGAGGGCGGGCGCGAGGGCGAGGGCGAGGGCGAGGGCGAGCGGGTGGCTCAGGCGGTGCACAGAGCGATGAAAAGTCGATGGAGGGTCGATTTGTTTTAATGTATACACCCAAAGCTCATTCCTAGGGCGCATCGAGGTGTCCCTTCCCTTGACCTTGTCGCGAGGTAAGCGCGCGTATGTCAACACCCAATCG
>VGTA01000988.1 GCA_016874875.1 Deltaproteobacteria bacterium
CGGGCGCGGGGGCGGGGGTGGGCGCGGCGGGCGCGGCGGGCGTGAGGGCGAGGGCGAGCGCGTGCGGGGTGGGCTGCAGCTCTAGCGCCCCCTCCTCGCCGAGGTCGGGGGGGGCCGTCTCGTCTTGCCCGAGCGGCTCCTCGGGCGCCGGCGGCGCCCCGAGGGCGGGGCGCGAGGGCGTCACCCTCACCCCGCCGCTCGGCGTGTGCGTCCCCGCCCCCGCCCCCGCCGCCACCGCCGCGAACATGCCCGACGGCGTCGCCGCTCGCGCGAGGTGCGGGTGCTGCGCCCACACCTGCTGCACCGCCGCCATCACCTCCTCCACCGTCCCCGCGCGCTTGCGGAGGTCCTTGGTGGTCATGCTCGTGACGAGCGCCTGCAGGGCATTGACGATGGGCGTGGAGACCTCGGGCGGCAGGACCAGGGGCGGCATGGGCGCCTGCATGTGCTGGCGCATGATGGCGTAGTAGCTCTCGTCGTTAAAGGGCACGCGCCCCATCAGCGCGTGATAGAAGACGATGCCGAGGCTGTAGATGTCGGAGCGGTGGTCCACGAGCTTGATGTTGACGATCTGCTCAGGGGACATGTAGTGGGGCGTGCCCATCATCTGCCCCGTGACGGTGTTGCTCTTGCCCTCCATGATCTTGGCGATGCCGAAATCGAGGAGCTTGACCGACGGCGCCGCCGCGGGCACGCCGAGGTCGTTGAGGAAGATGTTGGCGGGCTTGATATCGCGGTGGACGATCTTGAGCTTGTGCGCCTCGCTGAGCACCGCGCAGATCTGATAGAGGACCTCGAGCGCCAGCGGCACCTTGAGGGCGCCGCGCGACAAGCGGTCGTGGAGCGACTCCCCCATGAGCAGCTCCGACACCAAGAAGCAGCGCCCATCGGCCTTGTTTTCGCCAAAGTCGTAGATGATCAGCGCGTTGGGGTGGTTGAGCTTGGAGGCGATGCGCGCCTCGGTGATAAAGCGGCGCGTCAGCTCCTCCTGCTCGTCGCCCGTGAAGGTGAGCAGCTTTACCGCCACCTGCCGATCCAGGGTGAGGTCGGTCGCCTGATAGACTGCTCCAAAGCCCCCTTGACCGAGCTTCTTGGTGAGCTGGTATCGATGGTTGAGGAGTTCGTCCATAGAGTGTGAGTCGCCCTCGGGGAGCGCAGAGCGCGCCGCGCTGCGCCAGTGTGTTCCTGTGTGTTTAGCCGAATGTGCGCGATAAAAGAGTGTACGCGCAGATGTCTTTTGATACTTTCCGCTCAATTTTACAAGTCTCATTCCATCACTTCACGCGAGGTCGTCCGCCCATGCGCCCCCCTCAGCACCCCTCCCCGCGGTCCCCCGCCCTCAGCGCCCTCAGCGCCCTCTGCGCGCTCACCGCCGCCGGCGCCGCGGGCTGCTTTGAGCTCCCCGCGCTCTACGAGTGGTCGCCGCCCCCCGACCTCGCCCCCCCACCGCCCCCCGACATGGCGGCCGACATGACGGTGGACATGGCGGTGGACCTCGCGCCGCCCCCCGACCTCGCCCCGCCCGTCGACATGGCGGTGGACATGGCGGTGGACATGGCGGTGGACCTCGCGCCGCCCCCCGACCTCGCGCCGCCCCCCGACATGGCCGTCGTCGACGACCACAGCC
>VGTA01000989.1 GCA_016874875.1 Deltaproteobacteria bacterium
ACCTCGACGCGTATCGGGCGTTTAAGGCGGCATTTTTGGATGCCTCGCGCCGCGTGCGGGAGGCGGTGGCGAGGGGGGAGCGGACGCCGAGGGTGGCGTTCCCGGATGGAGGAGTGCCTTTTTATATAGGTAGGGCATGCACTTAATAAGAGCCTGGAACCTATCCATCCCCCTTAAATCCCCCCCTTCCGAGAAAATCCATGTATAACCCCCAACACCCCCTCCCCCCCCAAAGAGGACCTCCCCCCATGAGAGACATCGTCATCCTCAGCGCCGCCCGCACCCCCATAGGAGCATTCCAAGGCGCCCTCTCCCCCCTCGACACCCCCACCCTCGGCGGGATCGCCATCAAGGGCGCCCTCGCCCGCGCCGGCCTCACCCCCGACGCCATCGACGAGGTCATCATGGGCTGCGTCCTCCCCGCCGGCGTCGGCCAGGCCCCGGCGCGCCAAGCGGCGCTCAAGGCGGGGCTCAGCGCCCACACCCCCTGCCTCACCATCAACAAGGTCTGCGGCTCGGGGCTCAAGGCCGTCATGCTCGCCGCCCAGAGCATCCGCTGCGGAGACGCCGAGGTGGTGATCGCTGGCGGCATGGAGAGCATGAGTCGCGCGCCCTACCTGCTGCCCACAGCGCGCGAGGGGATGCGCATGGGCCACCAGCAAGCGCTCGACAGCATGATCCACGACGGCCTCTGGGACCCCTACCACAACTACCACATGGGCAGCGCCGCCGAGCTCTGCGCCCGCGACCGCAAGATCAGCCGAGAGGAGCAGGACGCCTTCGCCGCCAAGAGCTACGCCCGCGCCCTCGCCGCGCAGGCCGAGGGCGCCTTTGACGCCGAGATCGTCCCCGTGGAGCTCCCCCAGAAGCGCGGCGAGCCGCTCGTGATCAAGGCGGACGAGGAGCCCGCCCGCGGCAACATCAGCAAGATCCCCACGCTCCGCCCCGCCTTCGAGAAGGACGGCACCGTCACCGCCGCCAACGCCAGCAGCCTCAACGACGGCGCCGCCGCCCTCGTGCTCGCCAGCGCGGACTACGCCGCCGCCCACAACCTCCCTGTCCTCGCGCGGCTCTCCGGCTACAGCCAGCACGCCCAGGCGCCCGAGTGGTTCACCACCGCCCCCGCCTACGCCATCCAGAAGCTGCTCCACAAGCAGGGGCTCACCCCTAGCGACGTGGACCTCTACGAGGTCAACGAGGCCTTCTCCGTGGTCTCCCTCGCCGTCAACCAGCTCGCCGCGCTCCCCGCGGAGCGCGTGAACGTCAACGGCGGCGCCGTCGCGCTCGGGCACCCCATCGGGGCGAGCGGGGCGCGCGTGCTCGTGACCCTCCTCTACGCCATGAAGGCGCGGGGCGCCAGGCGGGGGCTCGCGAGCCTGTGCATCGGCGGCGGCGAGGCGGTGGCTGTACTCGTGGAGGGGGACGCATGAGCGGCGCGTCGCAGATCAACACCCTCGGCGTCCTCGGCGCCGGGCAGATGGGCGCGGGAATCGCGCACGTAGCGGCGCTCGCGGGCCTCGAGGTCCGCCTCGCGGACGCTGACCTCGCTCGCGCGCAAGCGGGTAAGGCGGGCATAGCTGCGCGCCTCGCGCGCGACGTGGAGAAGGGGAAGCTCGCCGCTGAGGCG
>VGTA01000990.1 GCA_016874875.1 Deltaproteobacteria bacterium
CGCAGCGCCCACGCCCAAACCCCCCAGCGCTTTGAGCGCCTCTGCCTCAGCGACCTGCCCGACCCTCGCGCCCAGAGCGTGTCCCTCGACGAGGCGGGGCGCCTGCACATCACGCGCCACGACCCCATCACGCGCGCCCTCGTCTACGTGGAGGCGCGCCGCGACATCGCACGCCTCGCCGTGGTCAGCCAGCGCACCCTCACGGCGCGCGTGGACACCCCCGCGCGCCCCCTCGCCCGCACCGCCACCCTCGCGCGGCGGGGGCAGGTCTACGTGTGCGCCACCGCCACCACCTTTAGCGACCAGGGCGCCGCCACGGGCGGCGAGCTCACCGTGTGGATTCGCGACCAGGCGGGGGCGTGGCGCGCGGAGGTGGTGGCGCCCGGCGTGGACGCGCAGGAGTGCGCGCTGGCGTGGGTGGGGGGGCGCCTCGAGGCCATCGCGCGCGTCGGGGACCGCCTCCACAGCTACCGGCGTGGCGATGACGCCTGGGCCGGGGGCGACGCGGGGGGGCCCGCCGCCCCCCACGGCGCCGAGCTGCGAGCGGCGACGCGCGGCGCTGAGCTGCTCGTGGCGCACCGCGCCCCCGGCTACGGCGCCCTCTACTGGAGCCGCCGCGCCACCCCCGCCGGCGCCTGGGCGCACGACGACGTGAACATCAACAACGTCAACGCCTTCAACTTCGCTGGCGTGCGCCCCGCCCTCGCCGTGTGGCCCGACGGCGAGGCGTGGGTGTTCCACGGCCGGCGCGGCGAGCGGACCCCGGGGGCGTTCACCACCCTCGACCTCGACAGCGACGTGCGCGCCCTCACCACCTACGCCGTCCCCGCCCCCTACGCCTACTCCACCGAGCAGTGGAACAGCGTGCAGGGCCTCGGCGGCGCCAACGCCGCCGTGGTCCTCCCCAACGGCGCCGCCCACGAGGGCTACTACCTCACGCGCCTGATTCTGCGGAGTCCAGTCGCGGGCAACAGCTTTGGGCTGCGCCTCTACCGCTTCAACCAGACCTTCTCGCTCTACCAGAGTCAGACGCTGGCCCAGAGCGCGGCGGGCACCCAGAACATCCACCTCGCCCTCGACGCCCACGCCGACCCCGCCGGGCTGCCCGTCTTTAGCGAGCTCGACCAGAGCGCCCAGGGCTCCTTCACCTGCGCCTGGTGGCTCGCCGACGCCGACGCCGACGGCCTCCCCGACGAGGGCGAGGCGCGCCGCGGCACCCTGCCCGCCCTCCCCGACACCGACGGCGACGGCCGCCTAGACGGCCTAGAGGTGGCGGAGGGGACCGACCCCCTTGTGATGGACGCCCCGCGCCCCCTGTCGTGGCCCCCCGAGCTGTATCCGCTCGGCGAGGCGCCCCCCCCGGCGGGGGGCGCCGAGGGCGGCGCGGCGGCGGGCGCTGAGGGGGGCGCTCAGGCGGGGGCGGGGGCGGGCGCCGGCGCGGGCTCTGAGGCGGGCTCTGCGGCGGGCGCGGTCGCGGGCGCTCAGGCGGGCGCCGGCGCCGGCTCTGAGGCGGGCGCTCAGGCGGGCTCCAGCGCGGGCGCTGAGGGAGGCGCTCAGGCGGGCTCCGGCGCGGGCTCCAGCGCGGGCTCCGGCGCGGGCTCTGAGGCGGGCGCTCAGGCGGGCTC
>VGTA01000991.1 GCA_016874875.1 Deltaproteobacteria bacterium
CGCCGCCCCGCGCGCCGCCCTGAGCATCACCCTAAGCGCCGCCCTGAGCGTCGCCCTGAGCGCCGCCCTGAGCGCCGCCCTGAGCGCCGCCCTGAGCGCCACCCGAGTGGCGAGCGCCGCCCCGCCCCCACCCGCCCCCTGCGCCCCCTACGAGCCGCCGCTCCCCTTTGGGGGCGCCGCGGACGCGCGCGTGGACGTGGAGGAGGGGCGGCGGTGGCTGGGGCTGCGGGAGGCGCGAGAGCGAGAGCGCCTCGAGGAGGCGCTGCGCCCCGAGGCGGTGGCGCGCCGCTACCGCCTCGAGCGCGCTGACGTGGAGCGCGGGTGCGTGCCGCCGAGCGCCCTCATCGACCTCGGGCGCGCGCTCTTCCTGCGGCGCTTTACACGCGCGGAGGGCTTTGGGCGGGACCCGGCGGCGCGCACCGCGCAGGAGGTGCGGCGCGTGCGGGGGCGGCCCACCAAGCTGCTCGGCGCGGGGGACCACGACGCGGGCGCGTGCGTGGACTGCCACTGGAAGGGCGGCGCCGCGGGCGCCGGCGACCGCGTGGACAACGCCTACCTCCACGGCGACGGCGAGCGACTCTCCGCGGCGGAGCCGCGCAACCCCCTAGCGCTGTGGGGGAGCGGGTGGGTGGAGCTGGTGGCGGAGGAGATGTCGGAGGACCTCGCGCGCGCCCGCGCTGACGCCCTCGCCCGCGCCGCCGCGGCGGGCGCGCCTGTGACGGCGCCGCTCGAGAGCAAGGGCACGCGCTTCGGCGCCCTCGTGGCGCACCCCGACGGGCGCCTCGACCTCGGGGGCGTGGAGGGGGTGGACGGCGACCTCGTGGTCAAGCCCTTTGGGTGGCGCGGCGTGTTCCGCGACCTCACCGAGTTCACGGAGCACAGCGCGCAGCGCCACTTCTCGCTCCAGCCGGAGTCGCTGGTGGGGGCCGCCGATGAGGACGGCGACGGGGTCGCGCGGGAGCTCACGGGCGGGCAGCTCGCCGCGCTCGTGGCCTTCCTCGCCACCCTCGACGCCCCCGTCCTCGAGGTGCCGCGCGAGGGGATCTTCAAGGACCCGCCCTTTACCGGCGACCCCGCCCGCGCCCCCGCCGCCGACCTCGCCCTGCGGTGGCAGCAGGGCGCTGCGCTCTTTGAGGAGGTGGGGTGCGCCGCCTGCCACACGCCGCTGATGCCGCTGCGGCGCTCCACCTACACCCTCCTGCGCGACGCCGGCGGCGCCCCGCGCGTCACCCTCGACCTGCGCGCCCACGCCGCCGCCCCGCGCCCGGAGCGCGACGAGGAGGGCGTGTACTGGGTGCCCGTCTTCTCCGACTTCAAGCGCCACGACATGGGCCCCCGCCTCGCCGGCGTCGCCCCCGAGCGCGGCGTCTCCCCGCGCCACTACCTCACCCGCCGCCTCTGGGGCAGCGCGCGCACGACGCCGTACCTGCACACAGGGGAGGCGGTGACGCTCGACGAGGTGGTGCTCGCGCACGCCAGCGAGGGCAGCGAGGCGCTGTTCGCCGCCGAGGCCTACCTCGAGCTCGGGGAGGGGTCGCGCGCGAGCCTGCGCCTCTTCCTGCAGAGTCTGTCGCGCGCCCCCGCCGTGCGCGTCCGCTAAGCCCCCACCCCGCCCCCCGCGCG
>VGTA01000992.1 GCA_016874875.1 Deltaproteobacteria bacterium
GCGCGCCGTGAGCATCACCCCCACGTAGCCCCCCGCACCGAGGTCCTGCCGCCCGCGCGCCACCGCCCACAGGCGCATCGGGTCGTCGCCCTCGGCGGCGGTGAGGGCGCTCAGGGCGCCGTAGCGCAGCCCCCCGCGCCGCCCGTAGGCCTTGAGCCCCCCGTACACGGGCAGCTCGTCGCCCCCCTCGGTGAGCCCCACGCGGCGCGAGAAGAAGAGCTGCGCGCGCCCGGGGCGCCCAAAGGAGAACACGTCGAGCCCCTGAATGAAGAAGGGGCGGCGCTCGGGGAAGAACAGCGCGAAACGGTCGAGGTTGATGAGCGGGTCGTCGAGGTCCACCTGCGCGAAATCGGTGAGGGCGGTGGCCTCGAGCCACTCCGCGTCGCTCAGGGCGAGTCGCAGCTCCCCCCCCGCCTGCGCCGCTCGCGCGCCCCCCGCCCCCGCCCGCGCCAGCCCGTACGGCATGATCGTCAGCGGGCGCCCCACCGCCACGCCCTCGAGCCCCTCTAGGCGCCCGTAGTGGAGAGCGGAGAAGGGGCCGAACTCCGGGGCGAGGAGCGCCCAGTCGTCGGTGGCCTGCCGCCCGTTGTGGTCGCGGCTGAGGTTGAAGCCCACGGCGCCGGCGCGCGCCGCCTCGGCGGAGAGGCCGAGGGCGGCGAAGGGGATTCGGTACTCGGCGGTCCAGGCGCCCGCGCGCCTTCCCCCCGCGCCCTCTCCCGCTCCCTCATCAACGCTGGTCCCCACCTCCCACACCGCGTCGTGCTCCACGCTGAAGACCTGCCCGTTGTCGAGGCTGATGAAATCGAGCTGCGCGCCGGCGGGGTTGGTCACAAAGACCACGGATGTGCGCGCATCGAGGCGCGGGTCGATCTTGAGCGAGATCGCGTCGTCGCTCCACATCTCCGTGCGGTCGCGCCGCAGCTCCCACGCCACGGGGGGCTCGCCGGGGCGCGTCTCCATGCGGACGAGCACATAGAGCGCCTCGTCATCAAAGAGCGCGCGGACCGCCGTCCGCACCGGGGGCGCCGCGCCCGGCGTGGGCGTGCGCTCCACGAACCCGCCGCCCTCCTCCGCGCGCCCCCACGCCGACTCGTCGCCCCGCCCGTCAAGCGCGAGGCGCTCGCCCGAGGCGAGGCGCGCGGCGCGCAGGAGGGGCGGGGCGGGGGCGGGCGCGGCGGGCGCCGGGCGCGCGCGGAGCGGGAGCGCCGCGAGGAGGCAGAGGAGCGCCCCCCAGACCACGCCGAGCCCAACGCGCCCTCTCGCGGGCCTCTTCACGCGCCCCCTCGCCCTTCAGCGCAGCTGCGGCGACGCACCGCGCTGCGTGTGCGGAGCGCGAGGAGCGCGAGGAGGACGAGGGCGCCGAGGGCGCCGAGGGGGGCGCGCGGGGCCGCGGCGCGCGCTGGCGACGAGGCGCAGCCGCCGATGTGGGTGCCGCCGCCCGCGGGCGCCTCCGCGGGCGCGTCGGGGAGCGTCACGGCGGGGACGTCGCTGACTCCCGCCCCGCCCGCCCCGCCCGCCCCGCCCGCCCCGCCCTGCGCCCCGCCCTGCGCGCCCTGCGCCCCGCCCTGCGCCCCGCCCTGCGCGCCCTGCGCCCCGCCCTGCGCCCCGCCCTGCGCCCCG
>VGTA01000993.1 GCA_016874875.1 Deltaproteobacteria bacterium
CTCGCCGCAGGCTGCTCGCCCGACCCTTGGCGGGGGCGGCGGGAGCGTCAGCCCCCCTCCGCCGCGCCCCACGCCAAGCGCAGCGGCGGCGCGCCCGCCGCGGGCGCCACGCAGAGGGCGCCGCCGCGCGCCCACAGGGCGGGGTCGAGCGGCACCCTGAGGCCAGGAGAGGACACCGGGCGCGGGGCGCCGCGGGGCGCCGCGCGCTCGTAGGACTCCATCCACGCCCAGAGCGGCGCCGTGAGGTCGTCGTCCTCCTCCGCGCCGCCCTCCGCGCCGCCCTCCGCGCCGCCCTCCGCGCCGCCCCCCGCGCCGCCCACCGCGCCGCCCTCCGCGCCGCCCTCCGCGCCGCCCTCCGCTAGCGCCTCGAGGGCCTCACGGCGGGCCTCCTCGCGCTCAAGGGTGAGGTCGCGCAGGGTAAGCGCCACCCCCTCCGCCGACAGGTCTAGCCGCCAAGAGACCTCGCGCCCAAAGAGCGAGAGCGGGGCGTCGCCCGCCGCCTCGGGGGAGGATTCGGCAGGGGGGTCGCCCGCCGCGGGGGCGGGCGAGCGGAGGGCGCCGACGAGCGCGCCGCCCCCCTCGCCCCCAAGGACGCCCGCCAGGGACGCCGGCAGGTCCCCGAGCAGCCCCCAGAGGAGGCGCGCCCCCTCCCCCGCCTGCCCGCGCGCCTCCTCGCGCGCGCTCTCCGCCCCGCGCTCCTCGCGCAGCCCGCGACCCCACGCGGCGAGGAGGCGCTCGAGGGCGTCGCGCGCCCCGGCGAGCGCGCCGAGGCCGGCGGCGCCCACGCGCTCGCGCGCCTGGAGGCGCGGGTCGCGCGGGGGGATGAGGTTGCCGCCGAGCGCCACCGCGCGCGCCCCCCCTGCGAGCGCGTGCTCCCAGCGCGAGAGGCCCGCCGGCCCCGCCCCCGCGTAGCGCCCGCGGCGGGCGGCGGCGGCGCGGCGCGCCAAGGCGGCGTGGGCGGCGGGCGCGGCCCACATCGCCGCCACCTGCTCTGAGCTCACGCCGAGGCGGGGGGCGAGGAGGTCACACAGGCGCTGGGCGCTCCAGAGGTCGTCCTCGCCGCCAAAGGGGCGCTTGGCGCTGAGGACCCAGAGGGCGAGGAGGCAGAGGGCGGCGAGGGCGCCCCAGAGGAGGTGCGTGGTGGTCAGCTCGATGCTCATCTCGTGACCTCCTTACGCGCTCACGCCCATCGCGAGCTCTTGGTCGCGCTTGGCGGTGATGTCCTCCTCGGTCTGCCCCTGCCCCTTGATCCACGCGGCGCGGATGTCATCGGGGATGTCGTCGTAGATCACCTCCTCCACCTCGGTGCGCTTGATGATCTGCTCGCGGTCCTCGAGCTTACGGACGCACCACGAGACGGCGCGGCGCACCCAGCCGCTCGCCTGGCGCTCGTAGCTCACGAGGACCTTGAGGAGCTTGCGGCGGAGCAGCTCCCACGCTGCCTTCACGCGGCGGCGCGCCTCGGACGCTGAGCTGCTCCTCAGCGCGTCTCGGGGCGCAAGAGAGTGACGCTGAGCGGCGCGCCGTTCGCCTCCGCCTCCACGACGCCAAAGCGGACCACCTGCGGCACCTCGTCGTAGTCAACGGGGCGCTTGAGGCGCACCTGCTTGAGGATGTGC
>VGTA01000994.1 GCA_016874875.1 Deltaproteobacteria bacterium
CGACCCCGCCGCCTCGCCCGCCCAGGCCGAGCCCGCCGCCGCGCCCGCCGCCTCGCCCGCCCAGGCCGAGCCCGCCGCCGCCGCGCCCGCCGCCTCGCCCGCCCAGGCTGAGCCCGCCGCCGCGCCCGCCGCCTCGCCCGCCCAGGCTGAGTCCGCCGCCGCCGAGCCCGCCGCCGCCCTCGCCGCCCCCAAGGAGGTCGGCGACTGCGTCTTTCGGAGCGACAACGTCTCCTGCCGTGAGCTCTGCGCCCGCCTCGGGCGCTGCTCCCCCAACGCCGATGGCGTGTGCGTGGCGCTCCTCGATGAGGAGTGTGGGCTCTCTGAGGTGTGCCGCAAGTACGGGCGCTGCAGCGCTAGCGAGGGCACGTGCGTGGCCCGCTCCTCGTTCGACTGCCGCCGCGGCCTCAACTGCAAGATGTTTGGCTACTGCGAGGCGCGGGCGGGGCGGTGCGTGAACGTCGCGGCGACCCCGGCAGCGACCCCGGCGGCGACCCCGGCAGCGACCCCGGCAGCGACCCCGGCAGCGACCCCGGCGGCGACCCCGGCGGCGACCCCGGCGAAAACTCGCTAGCGCGCCCCGCGGAGACTCGCTCACGCGCCCCGCGGAGACTCGCTCGCGCACCCCGCGCCCAACGTCCCGCCTTGACAGCGCGCCGCGCGCTCGCTTGACTGCGCCTCGTCGGCGCGCCCCCTCGCGGCGCCGCCCACGGGAGCACACAGATGTGGGTCAACACAGGAGACCGCGTGACCTTTAAGCTAGAGGGGCACGCCCACGAGGTCCTCCTCGGCGCCCCCCTCAGCGCCGGGGAGCGCGCCACGGTCTACGAGATCAGCGCCCCCTCGCCCACCCTCAAGGCGCTCTGCGTCAAGGTGTACCACGCCGCCCCCACCGCCGCCCGCCTCGCCAAGCTGCGCGCCATGGTCAAGCTGCCCACGGCCAACGCCCTCCGCGCCCAGCACGTCTGCTGGCCCATCTCGCTCGTCTCGGCGGGGGCGGAGCGGGGGGAGGCGCGCGTGGTGGGCTACCTCACGCTGCGCGCCCACGGCGTGCCCCTCGCCGCCCTCGCCGACCGCGAGGAGCGGCGCGCGCGCCTGGCGCACTGGGACCGCCTGAGTCTGTGCGTGCTCCTGCGCACCTGGCTCACGCAGACGCGCCACCTCAACGACGCCGGCGTGCTGCTCACCGACCTGCGCGACGAGCACGTCCTCTTTGACGCCCTCAACCCCGAGCGCCTCTACCTCGTCTCCCTCGACGCCGCGCAGGTGGGCGCGCACCTCGGCGCGGTGGCGGCGCCGGAGCTGCTCGCCCCGGAGCTGCAGGGCAGGCGCAAGAGCGCCTCCTCGCGCGTGGAGATCGACGAGGCGCAGCAGCGCTTCGCCGTGGCCGCGCGCCTCTTTGGACTCCTCGTGCCCGGCGGCGCCCCCCACAGCCTCACCCCCCGCGAGGACCTCGCCGCCCTCGCCGCCCAGCGCTTCCCCTCCCCCCCCGAGCCCCCCGCCGACGCCCCCCCCCCGCCCGACCCGCGCGCCCCGCGCGCCCTGCGGAGCTGGGCGCTCCTCACCCCCGCCCTCCGCGACATCTTCCGCCGCTGCTTCGCCCACGGGGAGCGCCCGAG
>VGTA01000995.1 GCA_016874875.1 Deltaproteobacteria bacterium
CCCGCCACCACCGCGCCCCACACGCCCGCCGCCGCCTCGCGGCGGGCGCCCGCGCCGGCCCATGCCCCCGCGCGGGCGCCCGCCGCGGGGCGCGCGGCGGGGCTCCTGGCGTGGGCGGGGCTGGTGTGCTCGGCGATGCTCCTCGGGGTCTTCTTTGACCTGAGCTGGCTCTCGCCGCCCCCGCCGCTCGAGCCCGTGCGCGTGGAGGTGCACGCCGAGCCGCTCCGCGCGCTGCCGGAGGGGCACTCGGTGACGCTGCGGGTGCGCGTGGAGGGCGAGGCGCTCGTGGAGGCGCCGCGGGGCTGGCTCTCCTCCCCGGCGCCCGTCCCCGTGGATTCGCCGCTGGCGGGGGGCGGGGTCGAGCCCCTCGACCGCGCGCGCCTCACGGGGGACGCCCGCGTCACGCTCACCCTCCCCCCCGGCCACGCCCAGCTCGGCGACAACCCCCTGCCGCTCCGCTGGCGCCACCCCCTCGGCGACATCCTGAGCGTGCCCCCCACGCGCGCCGTGCTGCCCTATGTGGCGGGCGCCCTCTCGTTCAACGAGCAGGAGGGGCGCTACGAGGCGCCGCTGCGCCTCCATGAGGGCTGGGCGCGTGAGCCGCGGGAGGGCGAGGCGGCGGGCGGGGGCGTCCTTGAGGCGCCGGCGGGGGACTGGCGGGACGGGTCGATCGCGCTGCCGCTCACGCTGCGCGACCCCGCGGGTGAGCGGCACGCCCTCGTGGAGCGCCGCCTCGTGGTACGCCCCCCCCTCCCGCTCACCCTGGCAAGTCCGCCGCGCGGCGCGCTCACCGCCGAGGGGCAGGTCTACGTGGCGGGGCGCGCGGCGCCCGGCGCCGTCATCGAGGTGGGGGCGCTGCGCCTCGAGGCCACCGCGCGCGGGGACTTTGAGGGGCGAATCTCGCTGCCCGCGGAGGGCGTCAACGCGCTCACCCTCTCGGCGAGCGCCCCCGGCTACGCCCCCGCCGCCCTCCCCCTCGAGGTCACGCGCCTGGCCGCCGCCGAGTGGCAGCGGCGCGCCGCGGAGCTGCGCGCGCGCCTCGCCGCTCACCTCGCCGGCGCCCCCCCCCTCTCGTACGCCGCCCTCGCGGCGGGCCCCGAGGCGCTGCGCGGGTCGCGCGCGCGCGTCACGGGCGCCGTCCACTGGGTGGACCGCGCCGAGGGCGCCCCGGCGCAGCTCCTCTTGCTCTTCACCTGCGTGCCCGCCTCCTGCCCCCTCTGGGTGAGCGCGGCGGAGGCGCCCTGGGCGCACCCCGGGGCGCGGGTGGAGGTGGTGGGCGCCCTCGACGGCGAGCTCACGCACCCCGTCCGCGGCGGCGTCGCGCGCCGCGCGCCCCTGCTCCACGCCGCCGCCGTCGCCCCTGAGGGCCGCTGAGGTCTCCATGCCCGCCGCACGCCCGCGCCCCCCCGTGCGCGCCCTGCGCTCCTCGCCGCGCTCGCCGCTCCCGCTGCTCCCGCTGCTCCCGCTGCTCCCGCTGCTCCCGCTGCTCTCGCTGCTCTCCTGCACGCAGCTCATCGCCGTCGAGGAGGGCGACATCGAGGGCACAGGGCAGCCCACGCGCGCCGACGCCTACCTGCCCGACGGCTACCTCGACTCGCTCAACGCGCCCCGC
>VGTA01000996.1 GCA_016874875.1 Deltaproteobacteria bacterium
AGTCTGCGTTGCCGGGGAACTGCGCCGCGGCGGGCGCGGCGAGCAGGCCGGTGAGCAGGCCGGTGAGCAGGCAGGTGAGCGGGCTGAGGCGCTGGCTGAGGCGCTGGCTGAGGCGCGGCGCCGCCCGCCGTGGCGCGCGCGGAGGGGGGCGCAAGGAGAGGTGGTGCGGGTGTCGCATGGTGGTCGCCTCTGTGGTGGGAGTCTTGAGAGGTCTTGAGAGGTCTTGAGACTTCGTGAGAGGAGCGCAGTATGATGGGAGCCCCCCCTGATCTGCAAGTGTCTTGAGGAAACTCGCGTGGGTTGGTACACCCCACAGACCCCCCCCACCCACCTCACCCCCTCGACGCGGAGGGGCGCAAGGAGGACGCCATGAGCGCCTGGGCCGACCAAATTCGCCACCTGCAGGTGACGATGCTCGACTTCAACAACCCCCACGGCTGGGCCGTCGTCGAGTCGCGCTTCGAGCTCCGCCTCGGCGCCCCCTTCCGCCCGCAGGACGTGCAGGTGGCGCTCTACTGCGACGGCGAGGAGGTGGCGGTGGGCAACGCCGACCAGCAAGGGCGCTGGGCGGTGCGCGTGGAGGGCCTCCGGCGCCCCGCCGAGGACCTCGTCTTTGAGGCACACGCGCGCCTCTCGCTCAAGCGCGCGCGCAGCGAGCGCCGCCCCGCCTACCAGCTCCAGGCGGGGGTGCTCGCCCCCGTGGAGGCCGCCGCCACGCCGCGCCCCGCCCGCCCCGCCGACCTCGCGCTGGTGATGCCCGAGATGAAGCGCCTCAAGCCGGGCAACTTCTGGATGGGGCGCTCGTCCCACTCCCACCGCGTGCGCTTCTCGCGCCCGCTCTCGGTAGCGGCCACCCCCGTGACGCAGGGGCTCTACGAGGCGGTGACGGGTCACAACCCCTCGCGCTTCAAGGGCCCCAAGCGCCCCGTGGAGCAGGTGAGCTTCTGGGAGGCGCTCGAGTTCTGCAACGCGCTCTCCGCGCTCGAGGGCGAGAGTCCCGCCTACCGCCTCTACGAGGAGGAGGGGCGGCGGTGCGTGGAGTGGTTGCGCTCCTCCACGGGCTACCGCCTCCCCACGGAGGCCGAGTGGGAGTTCTGCGCCAAGGCGGGGCGCGAGGCGCTCTACGCCGGCCTCGCGCAGCTCAGCGACCTCGGCTGGTACCACGACAACGCCCAGGGGCAGACCCACCCCGTGGGCGAGAAGGAGCCCAACGAGTGGGGGCTCTACGACCTGTGCGGCAACGTGTGGGAGTGGTGCTTTGACGTGTGGGACGAGGAGGCGTTCAACGACCGCCTCGGCGAGGTGCAGGTGGACCCCGTGGTGCTCAAGGGCCCCAACCCCGCGCGGCGGGTGCGGCGCGGCGGCTGCTGGCTGGCGTTCGCCCCCTCCTGCGTGGTCACCCACCGCTTCTCGGGCCCCGCCGTTCAGCAGACCGACGACACGGGGCTGCGCGTGGTCAGGACGGTGTAGCCCCCCCTCACGGCGCCCCCCCCCGGCGCTCAGCTGTTGATCAGCTGTTGAGCAGGCTCTGCACCAGCTGTAGACCAAAGGTCCCCTGCTGGTTAATCTGCCTGAGCATCGAGATGCCCGCCTGCTGCACGATGAGCGCCC
>VGTA01000997.1 GCA_016874875.1 Deltaproteobacteria bacterium
GCGCTGCTGAGCGGTGAGCGGGGGCTAGAGGCGCTGGAGGGTCTAGGGGGCTTTGACCTGCTGGTGGTAGACGAGGTGCAGGACCTCACGCCGCTAGAGGTAGAGGCGCTGGCGCGGCTGTGCGAGCGGGCGGGGGAGAAGGCGCTGGCGGATGGGACCGCGCCGCCGCGGCTGCTGATGGCGGGGGACGAGGGGCAGGTGGTGCGCCCCACCTACTTTGAGTGGTCAGAGCTCAGCCGCCACCTTCGCCGCCTAGCGCGCCCGTCGCGGGTGGTGCTGCCGCAGAACCTCCGCAGCCCTCACGCTATTGGCGAGGTGCTCGCCCGCGTGGGCTACGGCCACCTGCGCGCCGACCTGCGCCCGCGCGGGCAGGCGGCGGTGGAGCTCAACAACGACGCGGAGGCGTGGGTAGGGTGGTGCCGCGTGGCGGATGAGGGGGCGGCGGCGGCGTGGGCGGGGCAGCTCGGGGCGCGGGCGGCGGAGGTGTCGGCGATTTTCGTGAACCTTGGCTCAGGGCGGCCCGCGTGGCTCGCGCGGCTCACCGAGGAGCTACGTGCCAAGGTGGAGGAGCGCACGCGCGCGCCGCGAGAGGTGAAGGGGCTTGAGTACGAGCACGTGTGTCTCCTCGGGACCGCCGAGCACCTCGCGCGCCTCACGCCGGAGCGCGCCGAGGCCGACCCGCTCGCCTACCTGCTCGACGTCAACAACCTCCGCGTGGCCCTCAGCCGCGCCACGCAGACGCTGGTGTGCCTGGAGGTGGCGGGGGTAGACCCCGCGGCGCTTGAGGGGCTTGAGGGGCTGCTGGGGCGAGCCCCTGTGAGCTCTGGTGAGCTGCTGTCGCTGCTGCTGCCCGCGGACTTGCCGCTCGCGGACCGCTGCTTTGGGCTGCTGCGCGAGGCGGAGCGCGCGGCGGAGGTGGACCGCGCGGCGGCGTGGGAGCACATCAGGTGGGCGTGGCGGCTGAGTCGCGATGAGGGCCTCGGCGACGACTCTTTCGACGACGCCTGGGCCAACCTCGCCGCGCGCCTGACCCTAGAGGGGTTGCTGGCGGGGGAGGGGCAGACCGAGGAGGGGGGGCGCGCCCTCGAGCGGCTCCAGGGAGGGCTGCCGAGGCTGTTCAGCGCGCTGCGGGGCGCGCTCGGGGGCGCGCCCAACCTAGAGGCGCCGGCGAGCCCCGAGGCGCTCGCGGAGCTGCTCGGCGCCCTGAGCGCCCTAGGCGCGCGCCCCTCTTGGCTCACGCCGCTGCTAGGATCGGCGCGGTCGGGGCTGCTGGCGGGGGTGTCGCGGCTCCCCGCCACGCCCCACGCAGCGGCGCTCGGCGGCGGCGTAGAGGCGGCGCTGCTGGCGCTCGGGGTGAGCCCCAGCGAGGCGACCACGCGCGCCCTCAACCTCCGCCGCGCCGCGCTAGACGCGCTGCTCTCGCGCGGAGACCTCGCGGGCGCCGAGGGTGTGTGGCGAGGGCAGACCCCCGCCGCCGCCGAGGACCACCGCCGCGCGGCGCAGCTGGCGCGCGCGGGCGGCGCGTGGTCCGAGGCGGCGCGCGCCTTCGAGGCCGCCGGCGACCCCGCCGCCGCCTTCTTGTCGTGGCGCGAGGCGGGGG
>VGTA01000998.1 GCA_016874875.1 Deltaproteobacteria bacterium
ACCCCCACCAACGCCGCCCGGCGCGCCGCCGAGAGCGACGAGGGCCCTGGGCTGTGGTGGCAGCTGTGGGAGTTCTTTGGCCTCACCTGGCCCGCCCGCGCCGCGCAGCGCACCCGCGACGCCGCCCCCGCGCCCCTGTGCGCCGCCTGCCACAACCCCACGCGCCGCCTGAGCGCCGACGCGCCGTGGCGCTGCCCCAACCACCCCGCCGCCGGGCTGCTGCCCTCCCAAGAGCGCGCGTGACGCCCCCCTGCGCCCCCGCCCCCGCCCCCGCGCCCGCCCTCACCCCCGCCCTCGCCGAGGCCCTCGCCGAGGCGGGGGAGGACTGGCGCGCGCACATGCGGCTGGCGGCGCGGGGCCCCGGCGACCTCGCGCGCTACGGCGCCCTCACCCCCGCCGAGGCGGACGCGCTGGCGGCGGTGAGCGCGCGCTACGAGACGCTCGTGGCGCCCTACTACCTCTCGCTGCTCGCGCCGCGCGGGGCGCCCTGCCCCATCCGCCCGCAGGCGATTCCGCAGGGCGAGGAGCTGCTGCACCTGCCCGAGGAGCGCCCCGACCCCATCGGCGACAAGGAGCACTCCCCCACGCCCATCCTGGTGCACCGCTACCGTGACCGCGCGCTGCTGTTCCCCACCTACCGCTGCCCCATGTTCTGCCGCTACTGCTTCCGCAAGGACACGCTCAACGCCGAGGCGGTGCAGCTGCACCGCGACCTCCCCCCCGCCCTCAGCTACCTGCGCGCCCACCCCGAGATCGAGGAGGTCATCCTGAGCGGCGGCGACCCCCTCATGCTGTCGGACGAGCGGCTCGGCGGGCTGCTCGGCGCGCTCAAGGGGGCGGGGGTGAGGCGGCTGCGGCTGCACTCGCGTTTCGTGGTCACCCTGCCCTACCGCGTCACCGAGGCGCTCGCCGACGCCCTCCGCCCCCACGCGCCGCTCACGCTCGTGGCGCACTTCAACCACGCCCGCGAGGTCACCCCCCCCGCCCGCGCCGCCGCCGCCCGCCTCGCCGCCGCCGGCGTGCGCGTGCTCAACCAGTCGGTGCTCCTGCGCGGCGTCAACGACGACGTGGGCGCCCTGCGCGACCTGTCGCGCGCGCTCGTGGAGGCGGGCGTGCAGCCCTACTACCTGCACCACCCCGACCTCACCGCCGGCACCCAGCACCTGCGGGTGTCCCTCACGCGCGGCCTCGCCCTCACGCGCGCGCTGCGGGGCACCCTCAGCGGCCACGCCCTGCCCCTCTACGTGCTCGACATCCCAGGCGGGGGCGGCAAGGTGGCGGTGGACAGCGCCGCCGTCCGGCAGGTGGACGGGGCGCGCTGGGCGCTGCGGAGCCCGCTGACGGGGCGCGAGGAGCCCTATGTGGACCTCGCCCACCACCTCGACTGACGCGCAGGGGACCTCGACTGACGCGCAGGGGACCTCGACTGACGCGCAGGGGACCTCGACTGACGCGCAGCGCCGCGCGCCCGCTCAGTCGCGGCGGACCTTGACGCCCTGCTTGACCTCGAGCACGCCGCCGGTGGCGCCGGGGATGGCGCCGCGCACGAGCAGCACGCCCTCGTCGTCCATCACGCCCACGACGCTCAGGTTCTG
>VGTA01000999.1 GCA_016874875.1 Deltaproteobacteria bacterium
GGCCAGATTCGGACGGGATTGAAGGCTCCCGAAATGGGCGACCGAAATGGGCTCCCGAAATGGCTGCTACCTGTTTCGTACCGCCGCCGGCCGCCCCCGCTTCGTCGGATCAGACGCCCCCACCAACAGCCGCTCCTCGCCCCCCTCCCCCCCCAAGACCTCATCATAGACCCACAGCGCCTGCACCGCAGTATACCGCTCCCACCCGCGCACCTCATGCCCGAGCGCCCGCAGCCCCGCCACGCTCACATCTGGGAACCCACGATCACACAACAAGCGCTCAGGCACCCACTGGTGATGAACGCGCGGCGCCCGCACCGCCTCCCCGAGGCGCCCCTCAGCCGCTAGGCCGTGCGCGAGATTCAAGAAGACCTGCAGCGTCCCCGTGATGATAGTGGGTCCCCCGGAGGCGCCCACCATCCCCCGCACACGCTCATCGCGCCCCGGGCGCCCCTCCAAGACGACGAGCGGCGTCATGCTCGACAGCGGGCGCTTCCCGGGCGTGATCGCGTTCGCCGCGCGCCCCACGAGGCCAAACGCGTTCGGCACCCCTGGTTTCGCCACAAAGTCATCCATCTCGTTATTCATCAGGACCCCGGAGCGCCCCGCGACGAACCTGCTGCCGAAACTCGTATTGATCGTCGTCGTCAACGCCACCGCCGCCCCTCGCGAATCGAGCACATTGAAGTGACTCGTGCCCCCGTCCCCCGGCACCCCATAGCGCCCCCCATACGCGCCACGCGGCAGCGTCCGCGTGGCGTCAAACGAGGCGCGGACCTGCGCCACGCGCGCCGGACTCAACATCTGCTCCACGGGCACGCGCACGAAGTCCGGGTCCCCCATCAGCGCCGCGCGGTCCGCGAACGCGTGCTTGAGCGCCTCCACGAGCCTGTGCGTGGCGGCGACGTCGTGGGCGGCGGGGGGGGGAGGGAGGGGGGCGCCCGCTGGCGGCTCGAGGGCGCCGAGCGCCTGCAGCAGCACCGCGCCGCCGCTGCTCGGCGGCGGCATCGTGAGGAGCGTATAGGGACCGTAGCTCCCCACCAGCGGCGCGCGCTCCTTGACCGTGTAGCGCGCGAGGTCGTCGCGCGTGATGAGCCCGCCCGCGCCCGCCACCGCCTCCACGAGCGCCGCCGCTACCTCGCCGCGATAAAAAGTGTCCGCGCCCCCCTCCGCCACCCGCTCTAGCGTCCACGCGAGCGCGGGGAAGCGCACGAGCTCCCCGAGCGCCTTCACCTCGCCCCCCTCCCCCAGCAGGGCGGGCCCGAGAGTCGGGTGCGCGCGGAGCCACCCTTGAGCCTCAAGGGCGCGCTCGCGGAGCAGCGCGTGCATGGGGAAGCCGTCCCGCGCCGCGGCGAGGGCCGGCGCCACCACCCGCCGCCACGGGAGGCGCCCGTGGCGCCTGTGCAGCTCGTAGAGGCCCGCCAGCTCCCCTGGGACGCCCGCCGCCCGCGCCCCCACCGTGCTCGCCTCAGGGATCACCTCGCCGCGCGAATCGACGTACATCTCCGCGCTTGACGAAGTGGGTGCCACCTCTCGAAAGTCCAGCGCGTACCGCACCCCTCCCGGCCGATACACCACCGCGAAGCCCC
>VGTA01001000.1 GCA_016874875.1 Deltaproteobacteria bacterium
CGAGGCGCGACCACATATATGCGTCACCCAAAGGGTCTTGTCGAGAGTCGCGCGATGTGTATGATACGCGCGTACATACACACACAGATAGGCAACACACCTACATGAGAGCACACCCGCGCCCCGCCCTCGCCCGCCCGCGCGTCTCCCTGCGCGTCTCCCCGCGCGCGCCGCTGAGCGCCCTGCTGAGCGCGCCGCTGAGCGCCCTGCTGAGCGCCCACGTCGCCTGCTACCCCGCCGGCGCGGCGCGCGCGCAGGGCGCCCTCGACCCCGACGACGACGGCGACGGCTGGCCCACGCGCGTGGAGTGCCCCGGGGGGGCCTGCCCGCGCGTGGCGGGGCGCGAGGCGCACCTCGACCCGCGGCAGTTCGACCGCGACTCGCTCTACATCGCCGCGCGCGACGAATCGCCGCCGCTGCCGAGCGTGGCGCGCCAGCGGCGCACGGTCCTCTACCGCCTCACGCGCCCGTCGGCGGGGGGGGCGTGGGAGGTGGAGCGGCTCGCCGCCCTCGAGGGGGTGCTCGCGCTCGCCGCCGCCCGCGACCCCTTTGACGGGGCGCTGTGGCTGCTGCACCAGCCCGCGGACGGGGCGCCCGGGGAGGGGCAGCTCTACCGCTGGCACCCCGCGCAGGGGGGGCGCTGGGCGGCGCCGCTCGGCGCCCCGCTCACGCAGGTGGCCACGCACGAGCTCGGGGGGCTGCTCGGGGTGGAGGAGGGGGGGCTGTGGTGGCTCGACGCGCGCGCGGAGCCCACCCTAGCGCCCGGGGGACTCACGCCCGACGCGCCGGCGGCGCTCATAGGCGCCGCGCCGCAGGAGGGGCTCGACGCGCCCGCGCGCCTCACGGGGCTCACCTGGGCGGGCGGCTGGCGCGCCCTCGACGCCGCGCTGCCCCCCGGGAGCCCGTGGCTCGCCGCCCACCGCCTCGGCGCGCTCGAGGGGGAGGCCCCGGCGAGGCGTTGGGCGTGGGGCGAGGCGCGCGAGGGGCGGCGCGAGGGGCTCGCCGCCCTCGGCGGCGCGCTGCTGAGCGCGCGCGTGCTGGAGGGCGCGCAGCTGGCGGCGGGGGCGCCGCGGGTGGACGTGGAGGTGGTGGACCTCAACGCCCCCGACGCCGGGGCGCCCCCGACGCTCACCCACGACGGCTGGGCGAGCAGCCTTGACCTCGCCGCCGCCCCGGCGTGGGAGTCCGACTCGGACGGCGATGGGCTGCGTGACCACGAGGAGCGCCTGTGGGGCGCGGCGCCGGGCGCCCCCGCGCCCCGCGAGTGGAGTCACGACCTCGATGGCGATGGGCTCCCGGACGCGCGCGACGACGACGACGACGGCGACGGCGTGCCCACCGCCGAGGAGCTGACGCGGGAGGGCGCCGCTCGCGACTCAGACGGCGACACCCGCCCCGACCACCTCGACGCCGACGACGACGGCGATGGCCTCGCCACCGCGGATGAGCGCGCGGCCCTTGATGACCCGGATGGGGATGGCGTGCCGAATCACCTCGACCTCGACAGCGACGGGGATGGGCGCTCAGACGCGGAGGAGGGGCTGGCGGGGTTCGTGCGCGCTGAGCCGCCGGCGGCGGGGGCGGAGGG
>VGTA01001001.1 GCA_016874875.1 Deltaproteobacteria bacterium
CCGTCGCCGTAGTAGCCGAGGGCGTCGCACTCGTCCCCGCCGCCCTGCGCGCCGCCCTGCTGCCAGCCGCCCTGCGCGCCGCCCTGCGCGCCGCCCTGCGCGCCGCCCTGCGCGCCGCCCTGCCAGCCGCCCTGCCAGCCGCCCTGCGCGCCGCCCTGCGCGCCGCCCTGCCCGCCCGGGGCGGCGCAGTCGGGGTCGGGCTGCGCGCAGTAGTAGTCGCAGAAGCCGTCGCCGTAGTAGCCCTCCGCCATGCAGACGTCCTGAGCGTCGGGGGCGGGGGGCCACCCGCCGGCGCCCGCCTCGTCGCCGCTCGCGCCGCCCTGGCCCCACTCACCGCCCTGGCCCGGCGCGATGCCCATGGCGGCGCAGTCGGGGTCGGGCTGCGGGCAGAAGAGGTCGCACTCCGCGTCGCCGTAGTAGCCGTTGGCGGCGCAGACGTCGCCCGAGTCGGGCGGCAGGGCCTCAGGGGGCCCCGACGGGCCGCCGCCGCCGCCGCCGCCCGCGCCGCCGTTCTTGAGGTGCGCGTAGGCCTGCTGGTAGCCCTGGAGGTCGGTGGCGCTGAGCTGGCCGTTGTTGTTGTAGTTGGGGTTGCAGTAGTTCATGACCGACGACAGGTCCCACTCGCCCACGACCACGTCGCCGTTGCTGCCCTGGGGCGCGTCGCGACAGTCCCGGGGGGTGTCGGTGCGGTTCTGCTCGTGGGCGAAGGAGAGGGCGTGGCCGAACTCGTGGACCGCGATGCTCTTGACGCACCCGGCGCGCCTCGCGGCCTCCCCGCAGACGGGATTCCAGGCGCGGAAGGTGAAGTTGAGCACCATGCCATCGCGCATGCCGTCGAGGTTGCGGCCGAGCGCTTTCACGTGCGCGCCCTGGTCGGCGACCTTGATGCGGACGCCGCTGGCGTCGTTGCGGCAGGCGCCCCAGCCCGAGAAGCTCACGAGGCCGTGGGCGCCCCAGGTGGCGGCGATGGCGTCGCGGACGAGCAGGCGGTCCGCCTCGGCGCTCGCGCCGGTGTCCTCCCAGCAGACGGGCACGTCGGCGGTGAGCCAGACGCTGCGCGAGTTGTAGTAGGCCTTGTCGTTGGCGGCGGGGCTCTGGTTGCTCGTGATGGATTCAGCGCAAGCGGTGAAGGCAAGGGCGAGGGCGACGGCGCGGGTGAGCGTGAGGGGACGGGAGGGCGTCATAGAGATGTCACCTTGGCTGTGCGAGAGGAGTGCGCAGCGGAGCCGCTTGACCTGTGGGCGGATGTGTGCAGTGTGTGGGGGGGGCGACGAGGGGTCCACCACAACCGCAGCGGGAGGCAGATGCGCATATGAAGAGATCAAAACAGACCAGCGCGTTGGGCGCAAGGACCGGCGAGGGGGGCGCGCGATGAAAGAGTGGGCCTCCCCACGCCCTCGCTCGCGCAGCCCGCTGCTCGCCCTCGCCGCCGCGCTGCTCTCGGCGGGCGGGGGGCTCGCGGCGGGGCTGGCGTGGAGTCGCCGCGCCCCCGCCCCCGCCCCCGCCCCCGCCCCCCCGCCCCCCCGCCGCCCGCTGGCGCTCGGCGAGGTGCCGTTCGCCTGGTCCGCCGCCCGCGCCCGCGCCGCC
>VGTA01001002.1 GCA_016874875.1 Deltaproteobacteria bacterium
GGCGGGGGGGGGGGGGGGGGGGTCATGGGGCACGCCTCTCTTTCTGTCCTCTGAGCCTGGATGGAGGGCTAGCCTTTGTTGAGCTGGCGAATCTTCTGGAGCAGGTCATCGGCGCTCACGTCCACCGGCTCCGCCGGCCCGGCGCGGTAGGCGCCGTCGCGGACGTCGCTGACGAGCGGCTCTAGGTCGCCGAGGGCGTCGAGGCGCGGGCCATCCGCGTAGCGCGGGGCGCGCGAGGGGGGCGCGGCGGGGATGGGGCGCTCGGCGGTGAGCTGCTCGTCGATGCCGGGCGCGGGGCGGATGGGCATCTCGAGGGTGTAGCCGTCGCCCTGCGCGAAGCCAGAGGCGGCGTCCTGCGCAACACCGTCGCGCCCATAGCCTCGCTCGGGGTAGCGCTCGGGGTAGCGCTCGGGATAGCTGGGGTAGCGCTCCTGCTCGCCCCCGCCCTCCCGCGCCCCGCCCTCCCGCGCCCCCCCCTCAAACGCCCCCACCGCGGGGTCCCTGTAGGAGGGGTCCCTGTAGGAGGGGTCTCTGTAGGAGGAGTCCCTATAGGAGGGGTCCCTGTAGGAGGGGTCCCTGTAGGATGGGTCCCTTGGGTCGGGGTCCGCGTAGACGGAGTCCCCGTGGTCGCGGTCCGCGTAGGCGGCATCCCTGTAGGCGGGGTCGCCGTAGCTGGCGTCCCTGTGGGCGGAGTCCCTGTGGGCGGGGTCCCTGTGGGCGGGGTCCCTGTAGGCGGGGTACGCGTCCCCCTGCGGCGCGCGCCCGCCGCGCGGGGCGGGGTGCGGCGGCGCGCCTGGCGGGGGCGAGAGCTGCGCGAGGAGGGTGAGGCCCCCCGAGGCGGAGCTGCCGAGGAGCAGCGTGTGGTTGAGGACCTCCACGAGCAGGACCTCCTGGTTCCACTGCGCGTTCACCTTGTGGCGCGAGAGCACCCGAAAAGACAGCTCCTCGCCACGCTTGGGCTTCTTGCTCGACGAGGACAGGCGCCAGAAGAAGAGCGACACGGGCAGGCGGAGGAGCGCGAGGCTGACCAAGCAGAACACGAACAGGGCCGACACAACCCACAGCTGTCGATCCGAGAAGGGCTCCGCGAACCCCGTCGAGAAGAGTCCCGCGCCGGCGCCCGCCTCCGCCCCGCCGTCCGCGTCCACCGCCGGCAGGGAGGGGAGTGCGGGGAGCTCGCGCGGGTCGGGGCCGCCCGCCGCCGGCGTCGGGGCGAGGGCGAGGGCGGGATCGGCGGGGAGGGCAGGCGGGGGCGCGAGGGGCGGCGGGGTGAGGGCGGGCGCGCCCGCGGGCGCCTCGCCGAGCGCCGGCGGCGGCGGCGGCACGCTACCGCGGTCGAGGGGCTGCCCCCCCTCCGCGCGCGGCGCCTCGCTGAGGGGCGCGGTGAGCTCCTTGAGGCGCTGCGTCTCAGCGGTGGCGGCGCGCGGCGGCGCCTCCGCCGCGCGCGCCGCCCCCTGCGCCCCCTGCGCCCCCTGCGCCCCCTGCGCCGCCCCCTGCGCCGCCCCCTGCGCCGCCCCCTGCGCCGCCCCCCGCGCCCCCGCGAGCGCCGCCCCCCCCGCCCCCCCCTGCGCCCCCGCCCGGGCCGCC
>VGTA01001003.1 GCA_016874875.1 Deltaproteobacteria bacterium
CGGCGCGGGGGCAGGGGTGGCGGCGGGCGGGGCGGCGGCGGGGGCGGCGGCGGGGGCGGCGATGGGCGGGGCGGCGGCGGGCGGGGCGGAGGCGGGGGCGGCGGGCGAGCCCGCCCTCGAGGACCCCTGCCTCAGGCGCCAGCCGGACCCGCTCCAGCCCTGCCCCGTGAATCTCTTTGAGGCGCGCGACCCGCGGCGCGTGGCGGCGGGGCGGCTCGTCACCACCGAGGGGACCCTCACGGCGACCCGCGCGCAGTCGGGGCGCCCCACGCACTGGGTGCTGCAGTCGAGCGCGGGCGGCCTCGAGGGGGCCGCCTACAGCGGCGTGTGGGTCTACCTCACCGACGCCGTCAGCCCCCTCAGCGTCACCCCCGCCCTCGGCGACGTCGTGCGCGTCACGGCGCTCACCGCCGACTTCTACGGGCAGCGCCAGCTCAAGCAGGTGGTGTCGGCGGAGGTGCTGCTCCGCGGCGCCCCCCTCGCCCCCCTCGCCGTCAGCGCCGCCGACGTGGCCACCGGCGGCCCCCTCGCCGCCGCCTACGAGGGGCTCCTCGTGCGCGTGGCGCCGGTGGAGGTGGTGGAGGTCAACCCCGCGCCCGGCGCCGGCGACGCCGCGCCCAACCGCGAGTTCGTGGTGGCGGGCGGGCTGCGCGTCAACGACTTCCTCTACGCCGGCGGCGCCCTCCCCGCCGCGGGGGACCGCTGGGCGGGGGTGACGGGGGTGCTGCGCCTCGGCAACGGCGACCACAAGCTCGAGCCGCGCGACGCCGCCGACCTCGGGCGCGCGGACTCCGCCGCCGCCCCCACCACGCTCGTGATCAACGAGGTGGACTACCAGCAGCCCGGCGCGGACGCGCGCGAGTTCGTGGAGATCAAGAACCTCGGCGCGCGCCCCGTGGCGCTCGCCGGCGTGCGCCTCGAGCTCATCAACGGCGGCAACCTCATGAGCTACCGCGCCACCCTCCTAAGCGGCGCCGGCGAGACGCTCGCCCCCGGCGCCCTCCTCGTGGTGGGCACCGACGCCGTCCTCGCCGCCCTCCCCCCGAGCGCCCTGCGCCTGCGTATCCCCGACTCCACGATTCAGAACGGCCCCGACGCCCTGCGCCTCACCGCGCCCGGCCTCGGCGTGATCGACGCGCTGGGGTACGGCATGGTCCTCGACGAGGGCGGCACGCTCTTTATGGACTCTGACGCCGACCCCGACGCGAGTCTCGGGCGCTGCCGCGGCGACTCAGGTGACAACGCCGTGGATTTCGACTATCTCTTAGCGGCGACCCCGGGGGCTGAGAACGCCTGTCCATAACCGCTCCCGCGGCGCGAGAGGGGGCAGCGTGAGCGCGGGTGTGTGTCGCGCCGCGCGCCTGAGAGCCCCGAGGGGGGGGGCGCGCTCACCCTCAACGACGAGGCGCGCGCCGGCGACGCCGTGGAGGTGAGCGCGGGCTACGGGCGGCGCTTCTCCACCCTCAGCGACCTCGGGGCGCGCCCCGTGGGGGTGTGGTCGGAGGCGGCGCTCGACGCGCAGGCGGGTGACGAGCGCTACGCCCTCCGCCTCGGGGAGCTCGCCGCCGCCGAGGCGCT
>VGTA01001004.1 GCA_016874875.1 Deltaproteobacteria bacterium
CGGCGGAGTCTCGGCGCGGGCGAGGAGGGCGAGGGCGGCGGCGGCGGAGGGGGCGCAGGCGGGGGCGGGCGCCCAGTAGGCGCGCGGGGCGGCGGCGAGGCGCGTGAGGCCGGCGCGGTCGCCCACGAGCGACACCCCCGCCCAGCGGAGCAGCCGCGGCGTCGCGCGCGCCGCGCGCTCGTATTCCACGTAGCGCGCGCTCACGAGCGTGCTGTAGCGCCCCGTCAGCTCTGGACGCCCCACGCGCGCGGCGGCGCGCCAGCGCCAGCGGTCGCGGTCCACAAAGCGCTCGCCAGCGGGGGCGGCGAGCTCGCGGTCGCGGGTGGGGCGCGGGCGGGGCTGCGAGATGTCGTACACGGGCGCGTGCTGCGCGCGCAGGTCGGCGAGCAGGCAGAGCGTGAGCGCCGCCGCGCTCCCCCGGTCGCCGAGCAGCCCGCGGGCGCGCCAGGTGAGGGCGAGGGTGAGGGCGGTGAGGGCGGTGGCGGTGAGCCCTCGGCTGAGGGCGAGGGCGCAGAGGAGGGCGCAGAGGAGGGCGCAGAGGAGGGCGCAGAGGAGGGGGCGCGGTAGGGCGCTGGGCGGGGGGGCGGGGGGGCGCGCGCGCCACGCGGCGCCGAGGTCGCGCGCCCCCGCCACCGCCAAGACGAGCGCGGCGGTGACGCTCACGAACAGCCACTGCTCCGTCACGCGCATGAGGCGCAGCGGGCTCGCCCAGGTGAGCGCCCAGGGGAGGAGCGGGGCGTTGCGCCCGCAGGCGAGGAGGGCGCTGAGGAGCCACACCCCCGCCCACGCGAGCCGCGCCGGGGTGGGGCGGCGGAGGGCCCAGAGGGCGCAGAGGGCGGGGGCGAGCCCCATGTAGAGCATGCCGTAGGCGTGGGGGTGGAGGAGGCGCGGGGCGAGGGCGTCGAGCAGCTCGGCGGGGTGGAGGCGGCTCGCGAGCAGCTCGTGGGCGGGGAGGGCGGCGCGGACGGTGAGGGGGAGCGCCTCGTGGGTGGCGAGGAGCGTGGGGGCGCAGAGGGCGGCGGTGAGGGGGAGGGCGAGGGCGAGCGCCCCGGCGAGGCGCGCGAGGTAGGGGCGCGCCGCGCCGCCCCGGGCGCGCGCCTCCCGCGCCGCCGCCCAGAGCCCCACGCCCGCCACCACGATTCCGCCGCGCAGGGCGTTGGGCGGGTAGCCCGCGTGCCACCAGCACGCCATCACCCCCGCCCACGCCGCCGCCCGCCGCCCGCTGGGGTGGGCGGCGAGGCGGGCGGTGAGGTAGAGCGCCCACGGGAGCCACACCATCGACCACAGCCCCGCGGAGTCTTTGGCCTTGTCGAGGCGCCCCGAGAAGGCGAACGCGAGCCCCGCGGCGTAGGCGAGGGCGGGGGAGGCGCCCATGTGGCGCGCGAGCCGCCGCGCCCCGAGGGCGCCCACAAGGGCGTGGGCGAGGGAGCGCGCGAGGGGCACCCACGCCCCCCCCCCCAACAGCCAGACGCCGACGTAGAGGGGCCAGGTGAGCGGGTAGAGGACGGCGGTCTGCGGGTCAGCGAGGAAGGGGTAGCCGCCGCGCTCGAGGTGATTCCAGAGCGGCAGGGCGCC
>VGTA01001005.1 GCA_016874875.1 Deltaproteobacteria bacterium
CGCCCACCGCAACCTCGCCCCCCCCAGCTATCAGTACCACAGCCTGGGCGGCCGCCTCGCGCGGTCGCTCCCCTAACGCCCACAGGAGCCCCCCCATGACCCCGCGCCCCCCCCCCAAGGCGCCCCGCGCGGCGTCGCCCCAGCCCCCCGCCGCGCCCCAGCTCACCGCCGCGCTCCTGTGCGCCATCGCGGTGGGCTGCCAGGGCTACATCGACGATTACCCTGAGTGCGTCAACGAGGCGACCCGCTGCTTTGGAGACGAGCGCCAGGGCTGCGCCCAAGGGGCGTGGGGGCCGCTGCCGTGCCCGAGCGCGCAGACGTGCGCGGAGCGGGAGGAGCGCGGGGTCTGCGTGGACCGGGCGGGGGGCGCGAGCGGCGAGGTCGCCCCGCCCCCGAGCGCCCCCCCCTGCGCCGCCACCGCGCCCGGCTGCCCCGCGATCGAGTGGGTGACCATCGAGGGGGGCGTCTTCAGCATGGGCTCCAACATAAACCTCAACGAGCAGCCCATCCGCGTCGTGACGGTGCCCACGTTTCAGATGATGAGGACGGAGGTGACGGTGAGCATGTACCGCGCCTGCGTCACCGCTGGGGCGTGCGACCCGCCTGGGTGCGAGGGCGACAGCACCCTCACGGCCCCCTGGTGCAACTACGGCGCCGGCGCGAGCGAGCACCCCGTCAATCACATCTCGTGGCGTCAGCTGATGACCTTCGCGGCGTGGGCGGGGGCGCGGTTGCCGACGGAGGCGGAGTGGGAGTTCGCGGCGTCGAGCAGGGGGACGGGGGTGTACCCTTGGGGGGCGGCGTCGCCTTCGTTGACTCTCGCTAACTACAACAGTACTGATGGTACAAGCGCGACTTGCAGTAGAACGAGCGGGAACACCGCGCAGGGGCTGTGCGACATGGCGGGGAACGTGTGGGAGTGGGTGCAGGACGAGTACCACAGCAGCTACAGCGGTGCGCCCACAAACGGCAGCGGTTGGTGTACAGGAGCGTGTCCAGTAAACGCTAGCGCTTCTAACTATAACGCTAGCAATAGCGCCCACCGGGTCCTGCGCGGGGGCTCGTGGTACGGCGGCGCGGGCAGCCTCCGCGCCGCCGACCGCTACCACGTCAGCCCCGCGCGCCGGAACGACCGCCGCGGCGGCCGCCTCTCCAGATCGCTCCCCTGACCGAACTGAACACCTGAACAAACAAAGGCGCTCCCCAAAACCGAGATCAACGGATCACCCCCGAACGCCAGAAAAGAGCGAGAGCGCTCAGCCCCCCCCAGCGTCGCCTCGCGGAGACGCCCCCGGAGAGCGCGCGAGAGCTCGTGTCGCGGGCCGCGCGCAGGAGGCGATCGCCGCGAGAGCGCCGGCGCACCTCCCCCTGCTGCGCGCGCTCGTGGAGGAACTAGCGGACGGGCTCACGGCCGAGCCGTCGCCATAGCAGCCGACGCCGAGGGGTGACAAGGCATACGGGACACATTAGTCTGTCTTGGTCTTGTCCACGCCCGTTGTCTGTGAGGTGCGTAGTGCGTCCAGTCGTTCGTCTCTGGTTGTGTGTGTCGCTGTGCCTCTCCGCGTCGGGGGTGA
>VGTA01001006.1 GCA_016874875.1 Deltaproteobacteria bacterium
GACGCGGAGGTGCACCAGCTCCTCCGCCTCATGGGCATGGACCTCGCCCGCCCCCTCGACCGCGCCCACCTCCGCTCCACCTACGAGGTCGCGCTCACCTACCTCGACACCTACGTGCACCTCTTCGTGGGCGACGAGGTGCGCGCCCTCGACGACCCCTCGCGCCTGCTCCTGATGGCGAGCGCGCCGGGACCGTCGCGCAAGGACGCCTGCATGCTCCTCAAGGTGATGCACGTGGCGCACCACGCCGCCGGGCGCGAGCTGCTCTACCAGATGCCCGTCCCCACGCAGGAGCTCTTCCACCGCGTGGAGCGCCGCGTCTTTGAGGCCATCGACGGCATGCGGGCGAGCGGCATCCGCGTGGCGCAGTTCGAGGGCAGCCGCAAGACGAGCTCCTCGGTGCTCACCAAGCTCCTCAGCCGCAAGGACAGCCTCGCCGCCGAGGTCCACGACCGCCTGCGCTTCCGCATCATCACCGAGGACATCGACGCGCTGTTCGAGGCGCTCATCTACCTCTCGCGCCACCTCTTCCCCTTCAACTACGTGCTGCCGGGCGAGTCGCGCAACGACCTGCTCGACCTCGAGGCCACCCTGCAGGCGGACCCCTACCTCGCGCAGCTCGCCCGCGAGATGCAGACCCTCCCCGGCACCCAAGGCGCGAGCAACCCCTACAGCGCCAAGGGATTCAAGATGATCAACTTCGTGGTGGACATGCCCGTGCGCGTGGACGACATCGTGGCGGGGCTGCCGCAGCACAACGAGCGCCTCGGCGGGGTGGTGTTCCTGCTCGTGGAGTTCCAGCTCGTGGACCGCGCCACCCACCACAACAACAGCGTCGGCGATAACCGCCACGCGCTCTACAAGGAGCGCCAGGTCCGCAAGGTGATCGAGCGCCTCACCGGCGCAGCTCCGCCATGACCAACACGGCGCCCGCGCGCGGCGTGAGGACGTCCTCGTAGGGCTTGAGGCCCTGCCGCGCCACGCGCACGCGCACCTGCCCCCGCTCGTCCGGGAGCACCTCCGGCACGGTCAGCGGCGTCGTGCCCCGCTGCTCGACGCCGTTGAGCCACACGCTCGCGCCCGAGGGCGATGAGGTCACCCGGACGCGGACGGGCGGGCGCAGCGGCTCAAGGGTGACGCGGAGCTCGCCGGCGTCGGCGGCGCCCGGGGCGAGGACGCGCGCCCAGTCCTTAAAGCCCGCGCGGCTCACCACCACCCGCGCCGGCTCATCGAGCGCGACCGTGAAGGTGGGCCCCGGGCCCTCCTGCGCCGGCGCGCCGCCCACCTGCACCCGCGCGGGGCCCGGGGGCGACACGCGCACCGTGATCTCAGCGCGCGCCCCGAGGGCGCCGAGCAGCCCCGCCCGCGCCGCCCCCCACGCGGCCCCCCCCAGGGCCAGGAGCGCGGCGGCGGCGAGGGCGACCTTGAGCGGGGCGCGGAGGCGCCCTCGGGGCGGCGCGAACAGGACGGGGCGCGTCTGCTCGATGGGGCCGGTGGCGGAGGCGGCGCGCTCGTGCTCCTCGGCGCGGACGCGCTCGAGGCGGTCGCTGGAGGCGAGCGGCGAGGGGGGGG
>VGTA01001007.1 GCA_016874875.1 Deltaproteobacteria bacterium
GGGGCGAGGGCGAGGGGCGCGGCGCGCCGAGGAGGGTAGGGGCGGCGGGCGCGCGCCGTCAAAGGGCGCCCTCAGGGCTCGGGCGCTGAGATGCGCCTTGCGCCGCTCGCAAAACTCGGTACTCTCCCGCACGCCTCCCACCTCAGCCACAGCGCCTAGAGCCACAGAGCTACAGAGCCACAGAGGACAGCCCCCCATGCGCGCCCCCCCCCCCGCCCCCCAGCGAGTCCACTTCATCTCCCTCGGCTGCCCCAAGAACCGCATCGACACCGAGACGATGCTCGCCGGTCTCCAGGGCGACTACGTGATCAGCCCCGAGGCGCAGGACGCCGACGTGGTGGTGGTCAACACCTGCGCCTTCGTGGAGTCGGCGCAGCAGGAGAGCATCAACACCATCCTCGAGGTCGCCGACCTCAAGGAGACGGGGAGTCTCAAGAAGCTCATCGTGAGCGGCTGCCTCTCGCAGCGCTTCTCCAAGGAGCTCGCCGCGGAGCTGCCCGAGGTGGACCACTTCGTGGGCACCAGCGACCTCGGCGCCGTGCGCGAGATCCTCGACGCCCAGCGCCCCGCGCGCCGCCTCTACGTGAGCGACCCCGACCGCGCCGGCTTCGACTGGGAGCAGCCGCGCGTCAACACCATGGCGGGGCACAGCGCCTACCTCAAGATCGCCGAGGGCTGCTCCAACGCCTGCGCCTTCTGCATCATCCCCAAGCTCCGCGGCCCCCAGCGCAGCCGCACCATCGAGTCGGTGGTCAAGGAGGCCACCGAGCTCGCCGCGCAGGGCGTGGTGGAGCTCAACCTCATCGCGCAGGACCTCACCGCCTACGGCTACGACCTCGCCCCCCGCAGCAGCCTCACGCGCCTCCTAGAGGCCCTCGAGGAGGTGGAGGGGATCCGCTGGATCCGCCTCTTCTACGCCTACCCGCGCAGCTTCCCGAGCGGCCTGACGGAGCTGATGGCGCGCTCCAAGAAGGTGGTCCCCTACATCGACATGCCCCTGCAGCACATCTCCGACCACGTGCTCTCCCTCATGCGCCGCGGCACGCGCGCCGAGGTCATCCGCCGGCGCCTCAATGACCTGCGCGAGCAGGTCCCCGGCATCGCCATCCGCACCACCTTCATCGTGGGCTACCCCGGCGAGCGCGAGGAGGACCACCAGCAGCTGCTCTCGTTCGTGCGCGAGGCGCGCTTTGAGCGCCTCGGCGCCTTTATGTTTAGCCGCGAGGAGGGCACCGAGAGCTACGAGCTCCCCGACCAGGTCCCCGAGGAGGTCAAGCAGCGCCGCTACGACGAGCTCATGTTCGCGCAGCGCGAGGTGGCGCGCGAGCTCAATGAGCGCCTCGTGGGGCGCGAGGTGGAGGTGCTCATCGAGCGCGTGAGCGACGAGTCGGAGCTGGTGGTGGTGGGGCGCACGGCGCAGCAGGCGCCCGACATCGACGGCGTGACCTTCGTTGGGCTCCGCGAGGACCTCGCGGCGGGCATGATCGTGCGCGGCGTGGTGACGCAGGTGACGGACTATGACCTGGCGGTGGAGCTGATCGAGGAGGAGGAGGAGGAGGAGGACGAGG
>VGTA01001008.1 GCA_016874875.1 Deltaproteobacteria bacterium
CCTCGCGCCCCCCGCTCCCCCAAGGACCCTATGCGCCCTCGCCTCCCCCGCGCGCTCGCCCGCAGCGCCCTGCTCGCCGCGCTCGCCCTCGGCGGGTGCTTCTCTTGGACCGACAAGCTCAACACGCGTGACGTGCCGTCCTTCACTCGTGAGTGGGGTGTTGTCAAGATTGACACCGCCGCGTCAGAGATCGATTGGCGTGCAGAGGTGATCACCGACAACGCCTATCAATCCCGTGTCCGCGAGGACCTCGCCAGAGCGCTCGAAACGGTGTTCAACGGTGTGCCGTCTTCAAGCGCCTCGACGTCGATTCACACGACGCCCGCGCGCTACAAGCTCACGATCAACATGATCGAATCAAACATCCTGTGGATGATCATCCCTTGCTTTGTATACTTTACCATCCTTGGGTGCCCATTCTCACATGACAGCGCCACAGTTGAGATTGATATACAGGTGGATAATCAAATCTACAGTTCTCGGGGCACAGGAGGCGCGTTCAGAGGGTTTTATTACAATAACAACCCTTTTGATTTTGAAATTTTCAGTAGGCGATCAGATCTCAAGCTCGCGGCTGTGGGCGACGCGATTCAAGAGGCGCTCAAGGCGCTCCAGCGCGACCTCGCGACGCGGCAGGGGGCCCAGTGATGCGCGCCGCTCGCTTGCCCTCGCGCGCCCCCCTGCGCCCTCTCGCCGCGCTCGCCGCCTGCGCCGCGCTCCTGTGCTCGTGCGCGGCGCCCTTTCGGCTGCCGGCGCAGCGCACGGACGCGTTCCCTGAGACCTGGGAGGAGACCTTCGCCGCGCGCGCCAGCACACGCTTCGCGCAGCGCGCCCCTCAGCGCGCCCCTCAGCGCGCCCCCGCCGCCGCCCCCGCCGCCGCCCCCGCCCGCAAGCCCTCTGGCGCCCCCGCGCCGCTGAGCGCCTCGCCGCGCGCGGAGGAGGGGCGCGAGGAGCGCGTGGCGGTGCTGGAGCTGCGGAATCTGATCAAGGGGCAGGTGACGCAGGAGGAGGTGGGATTCTTGACGGGTGAGCTGCGCTCGCTGCTCAGCCAGCTGCCCAAGGGGCGCTTTGTGGTGATGACGCGCGAGAGCATGGCGGTGATGATCGACCCGAGCGTGCGCATTGAGGACTGCGTGGGCACCTGCGAGGTGGACACGGGGCGCATGCTCGGCGCGGAGTGGATCGTGACGGGGGAGGTGGTGCGCTTTGGCTCAAGCCTGCGCGTGGCGCTCAAGCTCCACAACACCCACACGGGGCAGCTCATCTACGGCGGCTCCGCCAAGGGCTCCGGCATCGAGGACCTCGAGCTGCCCCTCCGCGCCGAGGGCCTGCGCCTCATGGGCGAGATGTCGCCGCGCGTCAAGCAGCGCCTCGAGGAGGCGGGGGACAGCCCCGAGGCGCAGCTCAAGGCGCTGCGCGACGGTGCGCTGCGCGACCTCTGAGGGCGGGCGGGGGGCGCGCGCCCTCCCTTGTGCGCCCCGCGCCCCCTGCTCTATAGTGCCGCTCACCCCCCCGCCTCGCCCCCCAGAGGAGACCCATGAGCGCTCCCCCGCCCCCCCGCCCCCCCC
>VGTA01001009.1 GCA_016874875.1 Deltaproteobacteria bacterium
GCCTCTCCACACAGGCTCTCCACACAGGCTCTCCACACAGGCTCTCCACACAGGCTCTCCACACAGCCTCTCCACACAGACTCTCCCCACTGCATCTCTCAACTGAGGCGCGCTGAGGCCTCTCGTCCAGCGCACCCTCCCGCACGCTCTCAAGGGGGCTCACCCATGCACATCACCCAACGCGCGCTGCTGGCCAGCGCGCTCCTCCTCGCGCCCCTGCTCGCCCCCACCGCGTGGGCGCAGGGCGCGAGCGGCAACCCCCGCTACCAGGCCGCCGTTGAGCAGGCCAACGCCTTTAAACGCGAGGGCAAGCTCAAGGACGCCGCCGAGGCGCTGCGCCGCGCGCAGACCATCGCCCCAGACCCGAGCGCCCTCTACGAGATCGCCACCCTCTACGAGCAGGCGGGGGAGCGCCGCGCCGCCCTCGGCTACTTTAAGCGCTTTATCGACGAGGTGCCCTCCGACGCGCGGGTCACCGAGGCCGTGGCGCGCATCCAGGCCCTTGAGGCGCAGCTCCAGGACCAGTACGAGGAGGTGGTGGTCACGAGCCAGCCGAGCGGCGCCTACGTCTACATCAACGACCGCGCCAACGGCGCCGTGGGGCAGACGCCGCACCGCATGAAGCTCCTGCCGGGCGAGCACAAGATCATCGCGGAGCTCGACGGCTACGTCACCGCCACGCAGCTCCTGATGCTGCAGGAGGGCGCGGCGTCTCAGGTGGCCATCTCCCTCTACAGCGAGGCGGAGGTGGCGCCCGTGTCGTTCCTGGTCAACCGCGCGGACGCGCAGGTCTACATCGACAAGAGTCTGATGGCGCGCACGCCGGTCACGGAGCCGATTCTGGTGCGGCAGGGGCTGCACCAGATTCGCGTGGTCAAGCCCGGCTACGCCCCCTGGGAGAAGCAGGTGCGCGTGGCGGCGCAGACGCCGCTCACGGTGGACGTGGTGCTGCAAGAGCAGGCCATCGAGGGCGCCATCGCGCAGGCGGCGCCGGGGGGCGAGGGCGGGGGCGGGGGCGGGCTGCCGCTCGGGCCCGTGGTCACGCTCGGCACTGGCGCCCTCTTTGTGGGCGGCGGCGCCTACACCGGCTTCAGCGCGCAGCGCCTCTATGGGCAGCTCGAGGACCTCAGGAATCAGCGCACGCTCATCGTGGCCAGCGACATCGACACGGGCAACACCTTTGTGCTGCTCACCAACGTCCTCCTCGGCCTCGGCGCCGCCGGCCTCACCGCCGGCGGCCTCTGGTGGGCGCTCGCGCCGAGCGAGGCGCCCGCCGCCCCCGCCGCCCCCGCGCGCGCCGCGCTCCCCGCCGCCCCCTCCGCCGCCCCCCCCGCGGCGCTCACCCTATCCGCCGATTCTTGGTAATGGTGGCCCCTATGCGCTCCACGCCCCGCCCTCGCCCCCGCGCCCTCGCCCGCCCCCTCACGCTCATGAGCGTGGCCCTCGCGGCGGGCTGCACGCTCGACTTTGAGGACTTCCGCCCCTACACCACCCCCGAGGGCTACAAGGTCCCCACGCCCGACCAGGCCCCCCCCGCGGACCTCGCGCCCCCCACGGAC
>VGTA01001010.1 GCA_016874875.1 Deltaproteobacteria bacterium
CGGGGGGGGGGGCGGCGTGGCGGGCGTCCTGGGCCCCGGCGTTCGCGGAGTCTCACCTGAGCGCGGCGCCCGCGGCGCCTCGCGAGGAGGGGCGCGAGGCGCTCGTCCCTGAGGCGGGCTGGGAGGCGGGATGGGACGCGGGGCGAGAGGCGGGGCGAGAGGCGGAGCGAGAGGCGGAGCGAGAGGCGGGGCGGGGCGCGGGGCGCGAGGCTACCCTCGACTCGCAGAGCGCCGTCCGCGACTCCCTCTACACCATGAACTATGAGGACGCCCCCTCCGATCATGACCGCGAGTCGCCGCGCGCCCTGTCCACCGAATCCGAGGCGGCGCTGGCGGACCTCAGCCTCACCCTCACCAGCGAGAGCATGAGCGCGAGCGCCTTTGAGGCGGAGCTGAGCTTCCTGCCGGCGGCGGGCCGCCCCGAGGGGCGCGCTACGCTCGACACGGAGGTGCCTGACCTCGACGCGGCGCGCGAGAGCGCGGTCTACGCCCCCCCCCCCGCCCTCAGCCCCGCCCCCGCCCTCAGCCTCGCCCCCGCGCTCGCGGAGCTCGCCGCCGCCCTCGATGCCTCCGGCGCGGGCCCCGCTGAGGGGCCCGAGGCGGCGCGCGGGGCGGCGCTCCTCGGCGAGCTCACGCTCGACCCGCCCATCGAGGCGCTCCACCTGAAGCGCCCCCCCTCTGGCCGCCTCGCGCCGCCCCGCCTCGCCCCCTCCCCCGACGCCGATGACGCCTCGCTCGGCGCCGAGACGCTCTCGTCGTCGCCGCCGCACGCCGAGGAGGAGCACAGCGTAATGATCGAGCTGCCCCTCGGCGCCCTCGGCGTCGCCGCGGAGCGCGAGGAGGAGGCGCGGGACCTCGACCCCCGCCTCGAGGAGCAGCTCCGGCGCCGCGCGCGCCTAATGATTCCCTCCTCGGCGCTCGACTCGTCGTCGCTGGGGTCGTCGGGGTCGTCGCCGGGAGATGCGTGGCGGGCGTCGGAGCTCTCGTCGGAGTCGAGCGTGATGACGGGGCGCCCGCTGAGCCGCTCGCTCGACGAGCGGATGCAGGAGGGGGGGCGCGATGACCAGGGGGGGCCCATGACCTTTAACGAATACAGGCACTCGCGCGACACCGTGAGCGTCTTTGTGTCGGTGGAGGAGCAGGGCGACCTCGATGAGCTCGAGGAGGGGACCGCCCCCACGCGCCTCGACCTCGACGTGAGCGCCATCGAGCGCGCGCTGCTGGGCGGCGGCGCGGTAGAGGACGACGCGCCGACGAGCGCGGAGGTGTCGCGCGCGGAGCAGGCGCTCGCGCACGAGCCCACCAAGGTGGACCCCGAGAGCTTCCTCGACCCGTCGCGCCCGGGGCCGCGCCTCCCCCTCTCGGCGGAGCTGCAGATTCGGAGCGAGGCGCCCACCCTCGCGCGCGCTCAGCAGGCGCCCCCCACCCCCGCCCCCGCCGCCCCCCGCCCCCTCCCCTACGGGGCCCGCGCGGCGGAGACCGTGGTGCGCGTGGCGGAGGCGCCCACCCGCCTGCGCGCCGCCCAGCCCACACAGCCGCCCTACGCCGCTCCCCCC
>VGTA01001011.1 GCA_016874875.1 Deltaproteobacteria bacterium
GAACCAGGCGCTGCTGCAGGCGCGCCCGCACCTCCTCCACGCGCTCTGCCTCGCGCCGCGCACCCCCCTCGCCGCGCGCGAGCGGACGCTGGAGTGGGCGCGCTACGCAGGGGTGGACGTGGAGGTGGTGGAGCGCGTGCGCGCGCAGCAGGCGGTGGCGGAGTCGCGCCGCGCCCCCGCGCCCCCCGCCGCCCCCGCCCCCCCAGCCCCCGCCCCCACCAGCGTCGGCGGAGGGGGGCAGGGGGCCGTGGAGCTCTCTGAGCTCGGCGCCCCGCTCGTGCCCGCCCTCTCGCGCGCGCCGCTCTCGCTCGCCGCGCTCCCGCCGGCGCTCGCGCGCTTCTTGGACCCAAGCGCGCCGGAGGGGGCGGCGCGGGCGCTCCTGAGCGGGGCGGTGCCCATGCCGGGGCCCCTGCGGGTGGCCACGCTCTATGAGCTCTCCCTGCGCCCCGCCCACGCGCCCGCGGCGCTGGAGGCGGCGCGGGGGCTGCCGGAGGAGCTGGCGCTGCAGGCGTGCGGCCCCGACGCGCCGGCGGGGCTGCTCGACTGGGCGGCGGAGGTGTGGGCGGACTCGGCGCGCGTGACGGAGCGCGTGGCGCGCCACGCGGGCGCCCACGACCTCACCCTCGCCCGCCTCGCCCTCCACGGCCCCGAGGCGCTCGCCGAGGAGCTCGCCCTCAACCAGCGCCGCTGGCTCGCGTCGCCGCTCCTCTTGCAGGCGCTCTACTTCAACCCGCGCCTGCGCGCCTCCACCGCCGACCGGCTCGTGGAGCTGGCGGCGCGCGAGGGGGTGGACCTGTCGTGGCTCCCCGAGGCGGAGGCGCTCGTGGCGTCGCTGACGGGGGGAGCGCCGGCGGGGGGGGCGCCGGCGGGGGGGGCGCCAGCGAGGGGGGCGCCGGCGGAGGCGGACGCGCTGTTCTCCGCCGCCCTCGAGGAGGGGCGCGCGCGCCCCCTAGAGGAGGCGCTCGCCGCGGCGGACGCCCCCGAGGGCGCCTCCCCCGCCGGGGAGGAGCGCCCGCAGCGCCGCGGGCTGGCGCTGATTCAGAGTCTCAACGTGGCGCAGAAGATCCGCCTAGCGCTGCTCGGGTCGCAGTCGGACCGCGCCGTCCTCGTGAAGGACTCCAACAAGGTCGTGGCGCGCGCCGCCATCCGCAGCCCCTCGGTGTCGGTGTCGGAGGCGCTCATGTACGCCCGCAACGGCGCGCTGAGCGCGGCGACCATCGAGTACATCGCCACGCACAAGAAGTGGATGCAGAGCTACCGCCTGCGCGCCCAGATCGTCCTCAACCCCAAGACCCCCACCCACATCGCCCTGCAGGCGCTCCTCACGCTCCGCTCCCCAGAGCTCCGCGCGGTGGCGCAGAGCCACGGGGTGCCGAGCGCCGTGAGCGACCGCGCCAGGGCGCTCATCAAGGCGCGCCAGGGATAGCGGCGCGCTGAGCGCGGAGGAGCGTATGCAGAGTTTGACGCAGAGTTTGACGCAGAGTTTGACGCGGGGCTGGGCGCGGGGCTGGGCGCGGGGCTTGGCGCTCCTCTGTGGGCTGCTCGCGTCCTGTGA
>VGTA01001012.1 GCA_016874875.1 Deltaproteobacteria bacterium
GGGGCGTGGGGGGGGGGCGCGGGGCGCGCGGGGCTGAGGGCGGGCAGGTCGCGGCGGCGCAGCTTGCCGAGGGGGTCGCGGGGCAGGCGCGCGAGCCACATAAAGGCGTCGGGGCGCTTGTAGGGGCTCAGCGCCGCGCCGCACCAGGCGCGGAGCTCGTCATCGGAGGGGGCGGCGAGCCCCTCGCGGCGCGCTAGGTACGCCACGGGGCGCTGCCCCCACGCCGGGTGGGGGGCGGCGGCGACGGCGGCGTCGGCGACGGCGGGGTGGGCGAGCAGGCGCAGCTCCACCTCGCGGGGGTGAATCTTGAGGCCGCCCGAGATGATCACGTCATCGGCGCGCCCGAGCACCCGCACCCACCCCTCCGGCGTGAGCTCCCCCACGTCGCCGCTGAGGTGCGCGCCCCCCTCCACCGTGGGGCCCGAGACGCGCAGGCGCCCCTCGCGGTCGCGGGAGACCCGCGTGAAGGGGAGGGGCGGCGCGGCGCCCGGCGGCGCGCCCGCCTCGAGCTGCGTGCACACCTGCGACGCCGCCTCGCTCATGCCCCAGGTGAGGCGCGCCGGGAGCCCCCGCGCGAGGGCGCGGGCGAGGAGCGCCGGGGGCGTGGGCGCGCCGCCCACGAGCAGGGCGCGGAGGCGAGGCGAGATTGGGGGCGCGCCCTCCCCCTCCCCCAGGGCGTCGAGGACGGCGGCGAGGAGGTCGGGGGTGAGCGAGCCGAGCGTCACCCCCCCGCCCCCCCCCTCGCGCAAGAGCGCCGCGATGAGCGCGGGGCGCGGGGGGCAGAGGCGGAGGGTGGTCTGGCACAAGAGGGCGCGCGTGAGCGTGGAGAGCCCGCCCACGTGGTGCAGCGGGAGGCAGCCGAGCCACACGTCGTCGGGGAGGTGCCCGAGGCGCACCGCCGAGCCAAAGGCGCTGAGGGCGACGGCGCGGGCGGTGAGGAGGACGGGGGTGGGCGCCCCGGTGGTGCCGGAGGTGGTGAGGGCGAACAGCGGGCGCTCCCACGCCCAGTCGGCGGGCGGGGGCGCGTCGAGCGTCTCTGCGGCGAGCGTCTCTGCGTCGAGCGCCGCGGGCGCCTCCACGCACAGGGTCACGCCGAGGGCGTGAAGCAGGCGCGCGCGCTCCTCCGCCGGCGCCTCCGGGCGCAGGGGCGCCACCGTGGCGCCGAGCCACGAGAGGGCGAGGCAGCGCACGACCCACGGCGCCCCCTGCGCCCCCCCGAGGCCCACCCGCTGCCCCGCGAGGGGGCCGTGGCGCGCCGCGAGGAGGGCGGCGTCGCGCGCCACGCAGCCGAGCGCCTCTGCGTAGGTGAGCGCCCCCGCCGCCCCCGCCGCCCCCGCCGCCTCCTCCCCCCACGCCAGCAGCGGGCGGCGGGGCCAGGCGACGGCGGCCTGCGTGAGGGGGAAGGGGAGGTCAGCGGGCGAGTGCGCCGCGTCCTGGGTCCACACGCTACACCTCCGCCAGGCGGGCGCGCGGGAGGTCCCCGAGGCCGGGCGCGGCGTCGAGCAGGACGCGCCCTCCGCGCGCGGTCGCCGCGGGGGCGGGGTCGCCGTCGA
>VGTA01001013.1 GCA_016874875.1 Deltaproteobacteria bacterium
AGCTTTCGTTGATCGGGACGCGGCTAAAGTCGATGGGGGCGGGGCGCGCGGCGGGCGCCGCGGGGGCGGGCGCCGCGGGGGGCGGGGGGGGCACCACGAGGCGGACGGTGAAGACGGCGGGGGCGGGCGTCTCGCTCAGGGCGCCCGCCGCCGCGCGCGGCGCGCTCAGGCGCACCCGCAGGGCGCCGTCGGGGCGCACCTCGAGGGGGGTGTGCTCCAAGATGTGATCCCCCCAGCGGGGGTCGTTGGGCGCGCGCTGCGTGGTCAGCTCGGGGAGGGCGGGGGCGGCGAGCTCGCGGAGGGGGGCGTCGCCCTTGCCGTCGTTGTAGCCCACGCTCTCCTCTCCGCCCGCCGCGCTCTCCGCGTCGGCGCCGTCGTCCCCTTGGGTGCAGTCTCCTTCGCAGAGGTTGGCCTCGTCAGCCTCGTTCTCCTCTTGGGCGCGCGCGGGGGCTAGAGGCGCGCAGAGGCACATGAGCGCCGCGAGCGCCCAGAGGGGCGAGCGGGGCGCGGGGGGTGGGACGCGCAAGGGTGAGCTCCTTGTGGTGGGTGGGAGGGGGTGTCGCATGATAGAACACATCCGCGCTGAGAAATATGTATGCGTGTGGCTCTTGATGGATAGGGCGGCGGGGGGTTAGCGGGCGGGGGCAGGGGACGGGGGGGCGTGAGCGGACATTTTCGATTGCTACGCAAGGAGATAACAGGTGCCTGGCACCTACGCCCCCGCCCTCCCCCCCCCCCGCCACACCCCCCGCGGCAGCGGGCAGCCGAGCGCGCTCACGCAGAGCGCCTCCTCCCCCCGCCACACCACCCGCACCAAGGAGCGCCCGCCGCCTGAGCGCTCAAGCGTCACGCGCAGCCCCCCCGCCGCCGCCGCGCGCCCCTCCTCCGCCATCGACAGCCCGACGCGCGTGTGCGTGAGCGTGAAGTAGCGCGACACCTGCGGCGGAGGGGGCGGGGGCGGGGCGGCGGGGGGCGGGGCGCCGCGCAGCCACGCCCACGCCGCGCGCGCCGCGCGCTCCCCCTGACGCCACGACTCCGCCCACCCCACCACGCCCACGCAGTCCCCCGCCGCCCACACCCCTGGGCGCGGGGCGGGGGAGGGGGCGAGGCCGGCGCTGGCGAGCAGCTCGGCGCGGGGCTCGCTGCCCACGGCGAGGCACACGAGGTCACGGTCGCTCTCGAGGAGCGACGCCACCCCCGCCGCCCCCGCGCCGAGGTGGAGCGCCACGCCGTGGGCGCGCAGCTCCTCCTCCACCAGCGCGCTCTCCTCGGGGGCGAGGGCGTGGGGGGCGTAGCGCCCCTCGCGCGTCACGAGGCGCACGCGGAGCCCGCGGCGGGTGAGCACCTCCGCCAGCTCTGCCCCCACGAGCCCCCCGCCTAGGACCACGGCGCGCGCCGGGCGCCCGCGCGGGTCGCCGAGGGCCCCGGCGAGGCGCGCGAGGTCGCCGAGGTCGCCCAGGGTGAGCACGCGCGCCGCGTCCACCCCCGGCACCTCCACCCGCCGCGCCCGCGCCCCGGTCGCCACCACGAGCGCGTCAAACTCAAGCCCCTCG
>VGTA01001014.1 GCA_016874875.1 Deltaproteobacteria bacterium
ATGAGGGGGATGAGGGGGATGAGGGGGATGAGGGGGATGAGGGGGATGAGGGGGACGCGCGGGAGTGCGCGGGTAGCTGTATTCAAGCGATTCCTATACTATGCCCCCTCAAGCCCACACAAGCCCCACCCAGGAGCGAGCGAAGCCCATGACAGACCCCCGCACAGCCTCCGGCGGCCCGCGCGAGACCGACCCTCGCGACACCCACAGCCAAGACGGGGGCCTCGACCGCGCCCTGCGCCCCAAGGCCTTTGAGGACTACGTGGGCCAAGAGCACATCAAGCAGAAGCTGCGGGTCTTTGTGGAGGCGGCGGCGCGGCGGGGGGAGGCGCTCGACCACGTGCTCCTGAGCGGGCCGCCGGGACTCGGCAAGACCACCCTCGCGCTCATCATCGCCGAGGCGCTGGGGGTGGCGCTGCACGTGACGAGCGGGCCGGCGCTGGAGCGCAAGGGGGACCTCGCGGGCATCCTGTCGAGTCTCAAGGCGCGGGACGTGCTCTTTATCGACGAGATTCACCGCCTCAGCCCCGTGCTCGAGGAGAACCTGTATCCGGCGATGGAGGACTTTCGCTTTGACGTGATGATCGGGGAGGGGCCGAGCGCGCGGAGCTACTCGATTCCGCTCCAGCCCTTCACGCTCGTGGGCGCTACCACGCGCGCCGGGCAGCTGACGGCGCCCATGCGCGACCGTTTCGGCATCGCCGAGCACTTAGAGTTCTACAGCCACGAGGAGCTGTCGCGCGTGGTGACGCGCTCGGCGGGGCTGCTCGGGGTGGGCATCACGCCCGCCTCCGCGCTGGCGGTGGCGCGGCGGTCGCGCGGCACGCCGCGCGTGGCCAACCGCCTCCTGCGCCGCCTGCGCGACTTCGCCGACGTGGAGGGCGGCGGCGCGCTCGACGACGCCCTCGCCGAGCGCGCCCTCGACCTGCTCGACGTGGACCGCGCCGGCTTTGACCGCATGGACCGCCGCCTGCTGCTCACGATCATCGACACGTTCCGCGGCGGCCCCGTGGGGCTCGACACCCTCGCCGCCGCCCTCGGCGAGGAGCGGCACAGCGTGGAGGACCTCTACGAGCCCTACCTGCTCCAGGAGGGCTACCTCAAGCGGACGCCGCGCGGGCGCGTGGCGACCTCCCGCGCCTATGACCACCTCGGGCGCCCCTTTCGGGGCCAGGGGTCCCTGCTCTAGCGCGCCCGCCCCGCGCCCGCCGCGCCCCCCCCCCACCTCCACAGCGCCGCCGCGGCGAGGGCGGCGGCGGCGGCGAGCCAGAGTCCCACGCGGGCGGCGCGCGGGCGGTAGCGCAGCTCCACGCGCAGCTCCCCGGCGGGGACGCGGAGTCCCTGAAAGAGGTGGTTGGCGCGCTCCGTGGGGCGCCAGGCGCCGCCGTTGACGCGCGCCTCCCACCCCGGCGCCCACGCCTCGCTCACCACGAGCACCCCGGCGGCGGGGGCGGTGAGGGTGGCGCGGACGTGGCCCCAGGCGCTCTCAAACGCCTGGGCGGGGGCGAGGGGGGCGGGGGCGAGGGGGGCGGGGGCGAGGGGGGCGGG
>VGTA01001015.1 GCA_016874875.1 Deltaproteobacteria bacterium
CCCCTGCCGCTGAGGAGTACCACATTGCCCGCGTTCAACAGAAAAACTTTCAGCCTCGCCCAGCGCGCGCGCGCCGCGGCGCTCAGAATCGCCGCAGGCGTTGGGCTCTCGGCGCTCGCCCTGAGCGCGACGCCCGCGCGAGCGCAGGCGCCCGTGAGCGTGGACGGCGCGCCGATCGACACCCGCATCTTTAATGAGCAGTTCGCGCTGCTCCGCGGGCGCCTCAAGGGCGACCTCGCCGAGCCCGCCCGCCTCAAGCTCGCGGCGCGGGCGGCGCGGGTGCTCGTGCAGCGCCTGCTGGTGCAGGCGGAGCTCGGGCGTCAGAAGCTCGCCGTGCGCGAGGAGGACGTGGATAAGCGGGTGGCGCAGATGGTGGCCACCTTCCCGAGCAAGGAGCGCTACCTCGACTACCTCTCCAGGCTCGGCTTCACCGAGGAGGGCTTCCGGCACTCCATGTGGGTCAAGGAGGGGGCGTTTGTGCTCCTCAAGGCCTCCGGGGCGCTCAAGCCCACGCGCGAGCAGCTCCAGGCGCGCTACAACGCCCTCCGCTCTCAGTTTGAGCAGCCCGAGCGCTACCACGCCCGCCAGGTCCTCCTCCCCATCGGCGCCGACGCGCCGGCGGATAAGGTGCAGGAGGTCTTTGGGGAGATTCAGAAGGTGCACGCCGTGTACCTAGAGGGGAAGATCGGCTTTGAGGAGCTGGTGGCGCGCTACTCGCTCGGGCCCATGCGCCACCGCAAGGGCGACATCGGCTATTTCGCCAAGGGCGAGCTGGTGGAGGTGATCGAGCAGGCGGTCCTGGCGCTCAAGGAGGGGGATGTGTCGCCGCCGGTGCGCAGCGCCTTTGGGTGGCACATCCTCCAGCGCCTCGACACGAGCCCCGCCCGCGCCATCACCCTCGACCAGGCGGCGCCGGGGCTCACGCCTGAGGTGGAGCAGCTCAACCTGCACAACCAGCTCCTGCCTTACCTGCGCGCGCTGCTGGCGAAGGCCAAGGTGGTGACGGACCTGCCGATTCGCTTCTAGCGGGCGGCGCGCTCGCAGGGCTCGCAGCGCTCGCAGGGCTCGCAGCGCTCGCAGCGCTCATAGCTCTGGCAGGGCTCGCAGGGCGCTCGCAGGGCGCGTGCCCTGTCGAGTTCTTTCTCTGATGTATCTCTTGAATCGCTTGAGTTGGGGCGCGGGGTGTGCTATAACGCCCTTTGTATGCACCTGTAGCTCAGCTGGAAGAGCGCCGGCCTCCGGCCGTAGGTCGAAGGTTCGAATCCTTTCAGGTGTACTCAGGTCAGGTGTACTCAGGAGAGCCGCTCGGAGCGGCCGCTCAGCGACCGCGCCCGAGGGGGGCGCCGCGCCGCGCGAGCAGCCCGAGCAGCGCGATGGCCCATAGGGCCGCCGTGCCCCCCGCGCCGCGCCCCCTCGCCGCGGCGCAGGATTCGGCGCCCGAGGTGCTCGATTCCTCCTCCACGGGCTGAAGCGTGCTCGTGGGGGTCTCATAGGCGCCCTCGTACCAAGGGAGCGCGGGGGTGTCGTCGGGGTCGCCGGG
>VGTA01001016.1 GCA_016874875.1 Deltaproteobacteria bacterium
GCGCCCGCCGCCGCCCTGGGGGCGCCCGCCGCCGCCCTGGGGGCGCCCGCCGCCGCCCTGGGGGCGCCCGCCGCCGCCCTGGGGGCGCCCGCCGCCCTGGGGCGCGCCCTTGGCCACCGGGCGCCCGCCCTGCCCGCCGGCGCGGGGCGCCACCGGCGCGGGGCGGGGCTTGCGCACCCAGTCCGCCGACACCTTGTCGCCCACATACGTGAACGCCACCTTGGGGGCGTCGGGGATAGGGCGGTAGAGCAAGACCACGCGCCCGATGACCTGCGCCACCTGACTCTGCGTCGCCATGGCCAGCTCCGCGGCGCAGTCCTTGCGCGCCTCAGGAGTCGACTCTCCGTTGATCGACACCTTGATCAGCTCATGCTGCGAGAGCGCCTCGCTCGTCGCCGCCACCAGCTCGGGCGTCACGCCGCGCTGCCCCACCTGCACAACGGCGTTGAGGTGGTGCCCGAGGGCGCGGAGGGCGCGGCGCTCGGCGCCCGTCAGCTCGCCCGTGGGGCGCTTGTTGCGGATAACCTTGGGGCGCGGCGCCGGCTCGGCGGCGGCGCGGGGCTTGGGCTCCTCGGGCCACTCGTGCTCATCGACGAACACCTCGTCCGCCTCATAGTCGTCGCCCTCGTCGTCGCCCTCGTCGTCGCCCTCGTCGTCGCCCTCGTCGTCGCCCTCGTCGTCGCCCTCGTCGTCGCCCTCCCACTCCGCCTCATCGCCCGAGAGCTCATCATCGCCCGAGAGCAAGACGCCGCCCAGCTCCGACGAGTAGAGGGGGTCATCGTCATCCTCAAAGAAATCGGCGTACTCGTTGGCGGGGGGCGCGAAGCGGCGCTCGTCGTCCGCGGGGCGACCCTGGGGGCGCGCGGCCTGCGGGGGCGCGGGGCGGCGCCCGCCCGCCGACGGGGGCGCGGGGCGGCGCTCGCCGCGCTGCGGAGGGGCGCCACGCCCACCTGACTTAGAACTCGGCTTCCTCATAACGCTCTCCTCACCGCCCACAAACGAAAGAGGGGCGCGGCGGAGGCGGAATATGCGACCTCAGGCGCTCAAGCGCAAGGACAGAATGAGCGCCCGCGCGCGCGCTTACTCAAAGCGCACGTACTTAAAGCGCTGCGCCCTGCCCACGCTCGACCCCACCAGCGTCAGCTTGGTCCCGCCCGCCGTCAGGTACTTGCCGTTGCGCGCCTGGAGCGCCACCTTGCCGCCCCCCTGCGCCGCCACCTTAAAGGCGTTGCGCGAGTGCAAGCGCGTCAGCTTATGCTCCTCCCCTTGTGCAGGCAAGCCGTTCTGGCGTACTACCCTCCCCTCAACGCCCCCCCTGATCAGGAGCCCCCTCACCATGAGCGACACCTGGGACGCGAGCGACCCCAACACCCCCACTTTCGCCGGCCCCCTCAGCCTCTTCCGGCTCCCGAGCGGCCCCCTCGAGGGCGCCGAGGTCGCCTTCTACGGCGCGCCGCTCGACCTCACCACCACGGGGCGCCCCGGCGCGCGCCTAGGGCCGCGGGCGGTGCGCGTGGCGTCCACCATGATC
>VGTA01001017.1 GCA_016874875.1 Deltaproteobacteria bacterium
GCCAGCGCCCGCGCCCCCGCCGGCGGCGGCGCCCACGAGAGGGCAGGACTCTCGTTCCAGAGGTAGGCGAGGGTGGGCCCCTCGCCCTCCACCTCCCGCACGCAGGCGTGGTGCCGCGCCGGCAGCCGCGGCAGCGCGGCGAGCGGCTCGAGCCCCGCGAGCCCCGCGAGCAGCCCACGCAGCCACGCGCGCCGCCCCGCCGCCCCCCCCGCCTCAGGCGCGAGCGCCCACGCCCCGAGCGCCCACGCCTCTCCTGGGGCGGGCGCGGCGGGCGCGGCGGGCGCGGCGGGCGCGGCGGGCGCGGCGGGCGCGGCGGGCGCGGCGGGCTGGGCGACGGTGGGCGTTCGCCCGAGCGCTAGCGCTAACGCCAGCGCCAGCGCTGGCACCCGCCCCTGCGCCCGCCACTGCGCCCGCCCGCCAATCGTCTCTTTACCTGCGCCCGCGCCCGCGCTCGCGCCCGCGCCCGCGCTAGCGCCAGCGCTCACATCCGCGCCCGCGTCGCCCACGCCTCGTCCTCAGTCCCCGCTCTCGAGCACCGCGCTCACCCGCAGGCCCGCCGCGCGGATGAGCGCCATGACCTCGCCGATGCGCCCGTAGGGCACCCGCTGGTCACCGCGCAGGAGGACGATGGTGTTGGGGTTGGCCTGCGCCGCCCGCGTGAGCTGCAGGGGCAGGTCGCCGAGCGCCACCTGCTCGTCGCCCATAAAGACCTGCCCTTGCTCGTCGATGCTCACCACCACCACCTCGGTGGGGGCCTCGCTCGCGCTCAGGCTCGACTCGGGCAGCTCCACCGGCACCGACGCCGACGAGCGCTGGCTGTCCTGCACGTAGGTGGAGGTGAGCAAGAAGAAGATGAGCAGCTGAAAGACCACGTCGATGAGCGGCGTCATGTCGAGGAGCGTGACGGGGCGCGCGCGCCGAGCGCGGAAGTTCACGCCCCGCCCTCCCGGGGCGCGGGGGTGAGCGCGGGGGTGGGCGCGGGGGGCGGCGCCGTGGGGTGGGCCAGCTCCAAGAGCGCGAGCGACACCTCCTCGAGCTCGAGGGCGAGGCGGTCCACGTGCGCTAGCAGGAACTTGTAGCCGAGGTAGGCGGGAATCGCCGCCGACAGCCCCGCCGCCGTGGTGATGAGCGCCGCCCAGATGCCACTCGCCAAGCTCGCCGGATTCACCGCCCCGCCCTGCGCGCCCACCTCCGCCACCAGCGCCCTAAAGACGTCGATCATGCCCACCACCGTCCCGAGCAGCCCCATGAGCGGCGCCACGCTGGCGATGGTGCCGAGGAGCTCCACGTAGCGCCCGAGGTAGGCCACCTCCACCCGCCCCACCTCCTCAAACGCCTCCTTCATGGCCGCCCGCCCGCCCCCCGCCCGACTCAGCCCCCCGTGCGCCACGGCGGCGGCCGTGGAGCCGCTCGCCTCGCAGAGCGCCAGCGCCTCCCGTAGCTGCCCCTCCCGCGCCCGCCCCATGAGCGCCGCCACCAGCTCGTGCGGAATCACGCGCGACGCCCGCAGCGACCACAGGCGCTCAAAG
>VGTA01001018.1 GCA_016874875.1 Deltaproteobacteria bacterium
GTGATCGTGAGGGGCCTGCCCTGCGGCGAGCCTAGCCCCCGCGCGCCCCGCCCACCCCACAGGAGACGATTTTGATGACGCGACCGCAACTCGACTCTCGCGCCGCCCTGCGCGCCGCCCTGCGCCTCACCCCGCTCGCCGCCCTCCTCAGCGCGCCGCTCACCCCCGCCGCCGCCCGCCCCTTCCGCCTCCTCGCGCTCCCCAACTACGGCAGCCTCAGCTGCGACTCCTGTCACGACGACCGCCTGCCCCGCAACAACGCCTTCGGCCTCAGCGCCTGGGACTCCCTCGACGGGCGCCTAGACGGCGCGCGCCCCTACCCGAGCGGCGCCAACGTGCAGTGGGCGCTCCTCGCGGCGGTCGACTCCGACGGCGACGGCTACACCGACGGCCACGAGCTCGGCGACCCCTACGGCGTGTGGGCCCCCGGCGCCGCCCCGCGCTGGCGCTACCTCAGCGACCCCGCCAGCCGCTTTGACACCCCGCAGGGCTGCGGCGACGGCGTCATCTCGCCCACGGAGGACTGCGAGGGCGCCGACCTCAACGGCCAGACCTGCGCCACCCAGGGCTACCTCGAAGGGGAGCTGTCGTGCGGGCGCTGCGTCTTTGACCTGAGCGCCTGCCGCCGCTGCGGCAACGGCGTGCGGGACCGCGAGGAGGAGTGCGAGGGGGCGGACCTGGGGGGCGCCACGTGCGCGCAGCGCGGCTTCGTGGGCGGCGCGCTCTCGTGCGGCGCCACCTGCGCGATCGAGACGGACCTGTGCAACAACTGCGGCGACCGCGTGGTGGACCCCGACGAGGTGTGCGACGGGACCAACCTCAACGGGCAGACCTGCGCCTCGCTGGGGCAGGGCTTCCTCGACGGCGACCTGAGCTGCGCGCCCGGCTGCGGCGCCTTCAACGTCGCGCGCTGCCTCGCCTGCCTCGACGGCGATGACGACCTCGTGTGCGACGACGTCGACAACTGCCCGCAGCTGCCCAACGCGCCTCAGCAGGACTCCGACGGCGACGGCGAGGGCGACCCGTGCGACCCCACGCCCTTCCCTATGAACAACCCCGACCTCGACGACGACGGCGTGCCCAACGAGCGCGACAACTGCCCCACCACCCCCAACGCCGCGCAGCTCGACGTGGACGCGGACGGCGTGGGCGACGTCTGCGACCCCGAGGTCACCCCCCCCGCCGGCGGCGCCCCGCAGGGTGGGGCGGCGCCCGCCCCAGACGGCGACGGCGACGGCGTCCCCGACGACGTGGACAACTGCCCGCGCGCCGAGAACCCCGCGCAGCTCGACGCCAACGCCAACGGCGTGGGTGACGTGTGCGAGGGGCAAGAGGCGGGCGCGCAGGCGGGCGCGCAGGCGGGCGCGCAGCCCGAGGCCGGCGCCCCGAGCGGCGGGCACGCAGAGCCCCAGGCGGGCGCGCAGGCGGGCGCGCAGGCGGGCGCGCAGGCGGGCGCGCAGGCGGGCGCGCAGGCGGGCGCGCAGGCGGGCGCGCAGGCGGGCGCGCAGGCGGGCGCGCAGGGGGCCG
>VGTA01001019.1 GCA_016874875.1 Deltaproteobacteria bacterium
GCTCCCACCCGCGTGCCGGCAGGAGGTAGAACGCCGCGGCGGGCCTGGCCCCCACGCCCCACTCCGCCACCGCCAGACTCAGCGCCCCCGCCGCCCACAGCCCCCCCGCCACCCACCCCCCGCCCCGGCGCCACAGCAGCGCCAGGAGCGGCGGGAAGAGCAGGTAGTACTGCTCCTCGAGCGAGAGACTCCAGGTGTGGAGCAGCGGCTTGAGCTCCGCGTCGGTGTCAAAGTAGCCGCTCTGGCGCCAAAAGAACACATTGGAGCAGAAGAGCGCCGCCGCCACCAGACTCTGCGAGAACGCCCGCATGTCGCTCGGGATGAGCGCCAGCCAGGCGACGGGCAAGCACAGCAGCGCCACGCAGCAGAGCGCCGGCAGGAGGCGCCGGGCGCGCCGCTCATAGAAGTCGAGCAGCGAGAGGCGCCCGCGCGCGAGGTCAGCGAGCAGGAGGCTGGTGATGAGGTAGCCGCTGATCACAAAAAAGACGTCCACCCCCACGAACCCCCCGGGCAGCCCGCCGAGCCCCGCGTGGAAGAGGATGACGGGCAGCACCGCCACCGCCCGCAGCCCGTCCACCTCTCGCCTGTAGGTGAGCGCGTACGGGGCGCTCGGCGGGGCGCTCGGCGGGGCGCTCGGCGGGGCGCTCGGCGGGGCGCTCGGCGGGGCGTGGGGGGGGGCGCTGTGGGGGAGGGCGCTGCGGGGCGTGCGGTCAGGCATCTAGCGCACCTCTTGAGCGGCGCGCGCCGCCGCCCGCAGGAGGTCGGCGCTGAGGGCGTCGAGCTGCGCCGCCACCCCGCACCCCCGCAGGCGGCGGCGGGCGAGGAGGCGGCGCCAGCGGCCCCACAGGGCGATGAGGAGGTCGAGCGACAGCTCGCCGAGGAAGGTAGGAATCTGGATGCCCGTCTGCGGGCGGCCCGCCTCGCGCCGCAGCCACGGCTCGCCGAGGAGCGCGTCGAGCGTGGCGGCGACCTGCGCGCCGAGGGGGGCGCTGAGCGGATCAGCGAGCGCCTCGCGCCAGCGCGCGTAGCGGCTCCGCAGCGCCTCGGGCTCCGCGCGACTCTCGGCGGCGGCGAGCAGGTCCGCGAACGCCTCCACCGCCTCCCTCCAGCCCGCGGCGCGCGCCGCGGCGAGGCGGGCGTAGTCGCCGCAGTGGGGCAGCGGCGCCTCCGCCGCCCCCTGGTCGCTGAGGGCGTTGAGCGCCTCCCGCTGCTCGGGCAGCAGCGGGACCGCGGGGCGCGCCCAGGGGCCCTCGTCCTCTGCGGCGCGCAGCCAGGCGCGCCAGGCGGCGAGCGCGCGCTCGCGCAGCGCGGAGTCGTGGCTGAGGAGCGCGAGGGCGGCGACGAGGGCGCACAGCTCACCCCCGAGCGGCTCAAGGAGCGCGGCGGGGGGCGCCCCCCCGGCCTCCGCCCGCCCCCCCGCCGCGAGCGCCCACCGCACCCCCTCCCCCAGCCCCTCCGCCAGCGCCCGCGCCCGCCGCCCCCCCCGCGCGGCGAGGGCGCCGCGCACGGCGCCCCAGAGCGCCAGC
>VGTA01001020.1 GCA_016874875.1 Deltaproteobacteria bacterium
GCAGGGGGGCGCGAGGGGGCGCGAGGGGGCGCGAGGGGGCGCGAGATATTTAAAAATAAAGAAACCTGACCTTCATTAATTATCCATTACCGAATATTATATTTTTATTTTGTTTTTAAATAGCGCCCGAGTGGGCCCCGCGCCCTCCGCTCGCCGATCGGGGCTCTTTTTTCGCTCTGTTGAGCGCAGACCCCACTTCGTTTATGATGGCATAGATCGCGCAGAGTACTGGTCATGAGCTCGCGCACAGAGCGCCTATTTTGTTCAGTCCAGTTCAGCGCTGACGACACACGCTGCGCGCGCCCTCAGCGCGGGGCGCGCGCCCAGCGCTGAGCGCCCCACAGCGCCACGCTCAAGAGGAGGAAGGCGCCCCCCTGGTGCGCGGCGGCGATGGCGTGGTTCATGCCGCTGAGGACGGTGAGGGCGCCGAGGGTGAACTGCAGGGCGAGGGCGGCGGCGAGGGCGCGGGCGGGGGCGCGCAGGGCGTCGCTGGCGCGGGCGAGGGCGGCGCTGAGGGCGAGGCCCCAGGCGAGCACGACCCAGGCGAGCAGGCGGTGGACGGTGTGGATCGTGTCGGGGTTGTGGAGGGCGTCGTGGTACCAGGGGGCGAGCTGGCCCACGGCGGGCCCGACCCACGCGCCGTTCATGGTGGGGAAGGTGCTGTAGAGGTAGCCGGCGCGGGTGCCGGCCATAAAGGCGCCGTAGGCGATCTGGAGGGCGAGGAGGGGCGCGAACCCGATCAGCAGCGGGCGCAGCGCGGGGCTGGGGCGCAGCGGGCGGTGTGCGGCGGGGTGGGGGCGCGCGCCCTCGCGCAGGTCGATGAGCATCGAGAGCACCCACGCGCCGCAGAGGAAGGCGAGCGAGAGGTGGGCGGCGAGGCGCAGGTGGCTCACCTCGGGGCGGTCCACGAGGCCGCTCTTGACCATATACCAGCCGAGCAGCCCCTGCGCGCCGCCGAGCGCGAGGGCGGCGAGGGCGCGCCAGCGCCACGCGCCCCGCAGGGCCCCCTTGAGGCTGAAGTAGAGCCACGGCAGCCCAAAGGCGAGCCCGATGAGCCGCCCGAGGAGTCGGTGGATGTACTCCCAAAAGAAGATGCGCTTGAAGTCGTCAAGCTCCATCCAGTGGTTGACCTGCAGGTACTGCGGGGAGCGCTTGTAGAGGTCAAAGACGCGCGTCCACTCGGCGTCGCTGAGGGGCGGGAGGGCGTCCATGAGGGGGCGCCACTCCACCATCGAGAGGCCAGAGCCGGTGAGGCGGGTGACGCCGCCTACGATGATCATGCAGAAGATCATGGCGTAGACGGTCCAGAGCCAGCGCTCGAGGGCGGCGTGGCGCTCGGTGGGGGGGAGGGTGGCGGAGGGGGTCATGTGTGCTCTCTGTGGGAGGGGGACGCGTAAGAGGGGGCGTGCTGAGAGATACACCTCGCTTGTGGGCGATGCAAAGCGGGGGGGGCGAGGGGGGCGCGGTGGGGGGCGCGGTGGGGGGCGCGGTGGGGGTCTCTATAGGTGCCAGGCTCCTATTATG
>VGTA01001021.1 GCA_016874875.1 Deltaproteobacteria bacterium
CGAGGTCGGAGCTGATGTCAAAGCTCTCGTCCACCACGCCGTCGCAGTCGTTGTCGGTGAGGTCGCAGCGCTCCGCGCCCGTGGGCACGCAGGCGTACTCGCAGCCGTCGGCGAGGTCGCCGTTGACGTTGTAGAAGCCGGGGCGGCAGGCCGCCAGCTCGCAGTCGCCCGCCGCGCAGCGCGCGAGGCCCTCGCTGAAGGCGCACACGCGCCCGCAGGCGCCGCAGTGGGTCAGGTCGCTGAGGAGGTCAAAGCCCTCGTCCACGCGCCCATCGCAGTCGTTGTCGACCACGTCGCAGGACTCCACGCCGGCGAGGGTGGGGGCGCAGGCGTACTCGCAGCCGGTGTCCACGCGCCCGTCGAGGTCCACCCAGCCGGGGTCGCACGCGGCGATGACGCACTGCGACGCCACGCAGGCGGGGGTGGCGCGGTCCACCTCGCAGCGGCGGTCGCAGGCGCCGCAGCGCTCTGGGTCGGCGGTGAGGTCAAAGGCCTCGTCCACGCGGCCGTCGCAGTCATTGTCGAGGGCGTCGCAGCGCGCCTCGTCCGCCTCGTAGGTGTCGTCGGGGTAGGTGCAGCCCCAGGCGCCGCGCAGGCAGGCGGGGGCGGCGCCGGCGCACACGCCCTCCTGAGCGCAGGCGAGGGCGGGGGGGGGCGCGTCGGTGAGCGCCTCGTCGATCAGGCTGTCGCAGTCGTTGTCGCGCCCGTCGCACCGCTCGCCGGCGCCGCTAAAGGAGAGGGCGTCGGCGTCGTTGCAGTCAAAGCCGAGGCAGTCGGCGCCGATCCCGTAGCCGTCGCCGTCGCCGTCCATGCAGGGGGCGCACTCGCCGCTCACGGGGACGCACTGGCGGGCGCCCTCAGGGCGGCTGGGCGGGGTGACGTCGGCGCAGCTGAAGCCCTCGGGGCAGTCGAGGTCGTCGGCGCAGTCCTCACCGCAGTAGGTGCGCTGCCCGATTTGGAGGCAGAGGTCGGCGGGGTCGTCGCACTCGCCGTCGGCGACGCAGGGGCGGCAGAGGTCGTTGCCGTCGGGGGCGCACAGGAGCACCACGTCGGGCTCGGTGCCGATGGACACGCAGTCAAAGCCGCTGGGGCACTGCCCGGCGCAGGTCTTGGTGCAGACCCGCCCGTCGCGCGGCGTGTCGATGCAGTAGCCCGATTCGCAGTCGGTGGGCGCCTCGCAGGGCTCGCCGAAGCCGCTCAGCACGAAGGCGTCGTTGGCGGAGGGGGGCACGTAGGAGTCGTAGCGCTCGAAAGGGGGGACGTAGGGGTCACCGCCAGCGCCGAGGTCGAGGGGGCGCAGGGCGGGCGGCGCGTCGCCTGTGCAGGACGCGCTGAGGGCGCTGAGGGCGTTCAGGGCGCTGAGGGCGCTGAGGGCGCTCAGGGCGCTCAGGGCGCGGGGGGGGTGAGCTGAGCGAGCGGGCGGCGCGAGGCGGGGCATGCGGTGCTCTCTTTCTAGGGGGATGTGTGGTAGGTTGTGTTGGGGGTGTTGCCCCTCGGGGCGGCGCTCAACACCACTATGGT
>VGTA01001022.1 GCA_016874875.1 Deltaproteobacteria bacterium
CACGCGGGTGGCGCCCCCAAAGGGCTCGTCGCCGCGCGCCGCCGCCGAGGCCCCGAGGCGCGCGGCGAGGGCGGGGAGCAGCAGCCCGCAGACCTCCACGAAGAAGCCGCCAGGGCGCTGGGCGCCGAGGGCGCGCGCCCCCCCCCGAGGCGCGCCCGCGTCGCGCGGCGCGCCTAGCGTGGTGAGGCTGTGATGTTCGCTCATGGTGCTCTCCCGTCTCGCTCCCGTCGCGCGCGGGTGGCGCGCTCGTTGCCCTCGCGGCGCGCTTTTGGCGCGCTTCTGGGCGCGCTCGCGGCGCGCTTCTCGACGCGCTCGGGGCTCGTGGCGCGCTCGGGGCGCTGTGCAGCTCTGTATAGCATGTGTGGCGCCTGAGCGAAATATGAGGCGTTGGGAGGGGCTGAGCGTGCGTCTCGGGAGAGGGCGGCCTGTGGCGGCGCAGGACGCCGCGCCCCGCCTCGGGGCGGTCGCCGCGAATCGCTCCGCGCGCATGTATTCATATAAATATATGAAATATTTTTATTTTTAATCAAAACAAGCCGCGCGCCGCCGCTGGCACGACTCGTGGTAGGCGAGGGCGCCCACCCCGCCTCCACAGGAAGGTCGCCCCGCGATGTCCACCTCGCCCCTGCGCCCCCGCGCGCCCCTCGCCGCCCGCGCCGCCCTCGCGCTCTGCCTCAGCCACCTCGCCCCGCCGGCGGCGGCCGCCCCCGGGGTCGCCGACGCGCTCCGCCTCCCGCCCCCCGCCGCCGCCCCCGCCCCGCGCCCGCCCTGCGGCGCCGACTCCTTTGAGCCCAACGACGCGCGCGGGCGCGCGCGCGACGTGGGCGCTCCGCTGCGCGCCGCCCGCGAGCTCGAGGGCGCCTCGTGCGGCGCCGATGAAGACTGGTTCCTCCTCTGGCTTGAGCAGGGGCAGCACGTGGAGCTGACGCTGGCGGGGGACGGCGTGGAGCGCTGGCCGCCCCTGAGCGCCTTCGCCCCGCGCAAGCGCGCCGCGCAGGGGGGCGTCCGCCGCGCGCTGGGAGCGCAGCGCGTCAAGCTCTACGCGCGGCAGAGCGGGCGGTATCGCCTGCGGGTGCGGGGGCGGGGAGAGGAGCGCGGGCGCTACCACCTGAGCCTGCGCGAGCTGCCCGCGCGCGCGCCGCGCCCGGCGCGCCCCTGAGGTCGCGCGCCGGGTGCGGCCGCGGGCTCACATGAACGTGCTGAACAGGAGCTGGTGCTCGGGACTCAGGCGGTCCTTGGACCACGGGGGAGTCCAGGTGAGCGTCACCTCCGCCGCCGCCACCCCCGCCACGCCCCGCGCCGCCGCCTCCACCTCCCGAGGGAGCGTCCCCGCCACGGGGCAGGCGGGGTTGGTGAGGGTCATGGTGAGGCGGGCGCGCGCGTCGGCGTCCACGTCCACGGAGTAGATGAGGCCGAGGTCATAGACGCTGAGGGGGAGCTCGGGGTCGTAGACTTGGCGCGTCGCCTCGACGATGAGCCGCTTGAGCGCCTCGCGCTCGAGGTCGCTGAGGGGGGGA
>VGTA01001023.1 GCA_016874875.1 Deltaproteobacteria bacterium
TGCCACAGCGGCACCGGCGCCCGCGACCTCCGGGGCGCCGCCCAGTGGCGCCTCCACATCGACGACATCCTCTTCGTGACACGCATGCGTAGCATGCCGCTCGGCGCCCCGCCCCTCTCCGAGGCGCTCATTGAGCGCCTAGAGGGCTGGCGTCTCGGCGGATTTCAGGAGTGAGCCTGTGACCCGTACCCCCCCTCGTGGCCCCCGCGCGGCGCTCATCTCGGCGGCGCTCCCCCCGGCGGCGCTCCTCTCGGCGGCGCTTCTCTCGGCAGCGCTCTTCGCGGCGGCGCTCCCTTGGGCGACCCCCGCCCTCGCGCAGTGCGAGGAGGCCGCCTCGCTCCTCGCGCCCCTCGAGTCGCCTGACGCGCCCGCTGACGCGCTCGCTGACGTGCCCCTCGACGCGCCCCTTGAGGCTGAGCTCAGCCCCGCGCGCCTCCTCCGCGCCCTCAGCCTCGACCTGCGCGGGCGCGCCCCTAGCCCCGCCGACTACGCCCGCCTCGCCGCGGACGGCGGGCGGGTGACCGACGCGCACCTCGACGAGCTCATCGCCGACGAGGGCTTCGCCGCGCAGGTCATGCGGCACCACGAGGCGCTCCTCTGGGGCAACCTCAGCAACCTCCAGCTCTACAACAACCGCGCCGTCCTCGGGCGCACCCAGAACATCTACTGGCGCAATGACGTGGCGCAGACCTACCGCGGCGGGCGCGTGATGTGCCTCGATGAGCCCGCCACCTTCACCGCCAGAGGCGCCCTCGTCACGCGCCCGGTGGACGGCGCCAACCTCGAGGGCTGGGTGTGGGTGAGCCCCTACTGGGACCCCGCCAACCCTATCAAGGTCTGCGCCTTTGACGCCCAGGACGCCCTCTACAGCCCCGCCGGCGCCCCCTGTGGCACGGCGCAGGGCATGAACGACGCGGCGTGCGGCTGCGGCCCTGAGCTGCGCTGGTGCGCCACTAACGAGACGCGCGCCGCCATCCTCACTGCGCTCGCGGAGTCGATGCGCCAGCTGGTGCGCTGGGTGTTCGCGGAGGGGGGCGGCTACCTCGACCTGTTCACGGCGCAGCGCCTCTATGTCAACGGGCCGCTCACGCACTTCCTGCGTCACCACCTCAGCGTCACGCAGTACACGGCGGAGCCGAGTCCCTTTCCGACGAGCGCGCTCCCCGACCTGCCCTTCTCGGCGGCGGGGGAGTGGCGCGCGCTGTCGCTGTCGCGGGCGCACGCGGGCGTGCTCACGCACCCCGCGTTCCTGCTGCGCTTCCAGACCAACCGCGCGCGCGCTAATCGCTTCTTTGACGCCTTCCTCTGCAGCCCCTTTCAGCCGCCTGACGGCGGGATTCCTGTGCCTGACGAGGAGAGCCAGCACGACCCCGACCTGCAGGAGCGGGCCGTGTGCAAGTACTGCCACGCGCTCCTCGAGCCGGCGGGCGCGTACTGGGGGCGCTGGAAGGAGCAGGGCTTCGCCTACCTCCCCCCCGCCGCCTTCCCCGCCACCCGCGCCGACTGCGTGACCTGC
>VGTA01001024.1 GCA_016874875.1 Deltaproteobacteria bacterium
TGAGGCGGAGGAGCTGGTGCACCTCCGCGTCGGTGCGGACGGCGAGGCGGCGCCAGTCGAGGACGGAGTCGCCCTGCAGGGTGAGGCGCAGCTGCTCCATGTCCTGCGCGCCGAGCGGGGCGAGGTCCGCGTGCTCGTCATAGGCGCGCTCGGCGGGCGGCGGGGCGGAGGGGGCGTCTGGGCTCATGGTTCACCTCGCGCGGGGGCGCCCCCTCGGGAGGGCGTGTGAGGGGGCGCCTCCATAACTAGACAAAAGCGCCCGAGGGCGCAAGCCTCAGGGGGCGCCGAGGGGCGCGCGGCGCCGGCGCCGGGGGGGGGCCTCAAAGGCGCTCGGGTCCACGCGCCAGAGCGTCACCTGCGTCTTGCGCGCGCCGAGCTCGTGCTCCATGAGGAGGTCGAGGAGGCGCTCGCCGTGGATGAGCGTGATGGGCGCCGCCCCCACCTCAAAGGCGGCGTCCTGCGTGCCCTTGGAGAAGTCGGAGGTGGTGATGAGGGTGCCGCGGACGGCGCGCGCGCGGTGGAGGGAGCCGCGCAGGGCGTCGAGGACGGGGCGCTGGATGTTGCGCTGGTGGCGCTTTACCTGAATCACCTCGCGCACCGCCGTGATGCCGAGCTCGATGGTCGCCACCACGTCCACGCCGAGGTCGTGCGTGCGCTCGGTGAGGGTGACGTCGCGGTAGCCCATGCGCTCGAGGAGGTCGCAGATGAGCCCCTCAAAGGCGAGGGGGTCCATGTGCCCGAGGAGGGCGCGCATGCTCTCGCGCGCCCGCTGCCGCTGCGCGTGGAGGAGCTCCCAGAGCCGCTCGAGCTCGCCTGCGTCCCGGGTGGGGGCGGCGCGCCCCGCGCGGCGGAGCCACGAGAGGCCCAGCTCCGTCACCGCCCAGCGCGCCCCCGCCCGCTCCACCAGCGCCCGCTCCTGCAGGTGCTCCAGGCGCGCCTCGGCGGCGTCGCGCAGCCACTCGGGGGGGCGGCGGGCGCCGTGGCGGCGCAGGGCGGCGCCCCAGGCGGCGCTCAGCGCCTCGGCGGAGTCCCCCCCGCCGGCGATCAGCGCCGAGAGCAGCTCGAGGAGCCCCTCGGCGGCGTCGGCGCGCAGGCGCTCGGAGCGCGCGCTGGGCGCCGCGGCCCCCTCGTCCACCTCCGCCGCCCAGGCGAGGCCGCACGCGCTCAGCCGCCAGCGCTGGTCGGGGCTCTCCTCCCCCCACCCCCGCGCCGCGAGGAGCGCAAAGGCGCCGCCGCAGCGCAGGGGGCTGAGCAGGCGCCCGCTCTGCTCCCAGATGAGGCGCGCGAGCTCGGCGGGGGGGCCGGCGAGGCGCGCCTGCAGCCAGCGCTCAGGGCGCGCGAGCAGCTCAGGCGACAGGTCGCCGTCGAGGGGGGCGCGCAGGGCCCGCTGGAGCGCGAGGAGGGCGCTGAGGCGCTGCCCGTCGAGGAGGCGGGCGAGGGTGAGGGCGTCGCGCTCGAGGGGGTAGTCGCGCACCACGGGGCGGAGCGCGTCGCCCTCGCCGTCGCCGCCC
>VGTA01001025.1 GCA_016874875.1 Deltaproteobacteria bacterium
TGACGCGCTGCGCCCCCACCCGCCCGCGCACCACCAGGTCCGCGCGACGTACGAGCGTCTCATCGCTCACGGGCGCCAGCGAGAGGGCGGCGGCGGGGGCGGGCGCGAGGGCGGGCGCGAGGGCGGGGCGGCGGGGGAGCGGGCGGGGGGGGGCGCTAGGCATCGAGACTCTCCGAGAGGCGAAAGGCTGAGGAGGGGGCGCGGGCGCGGCTCAGCGGCGAGGCGCTCGCCGCGGCGTAGAGCGCCCGAGCAGGAGGGCGAGGGCGGCGAGGGCGGCGAGCGGGAGGGGCGCGGCGGGCGCGGCGGGCGCGGCGGGCTGGGCGCACGCGGCTCCCCCCCTCGGCGTGGGCGCGGCGGGCGCCTCGCCGGGACTCGGCGCGCCTGCGCTGGGGGCTGGACTCGCGCCGCCCGGACTCGCGCCGCCCGGACTCGCGCCGCCCGGACCCGCGCCGCCCGGACTCGCGCCGCCCGGACCCGCGCCGCCCGGACTCGCGCCGCCCGGACTCGCCCCGCCCGCGCTCGCCCCGCCCTGCCCCTCCCCGCCCGCGCCCCCCGAGGGCAGCGGCGCGCAGCGAGGCGGGGCGCCCGCCGCGCACGCCCAGCCCGGCGGGCACGAGGCGGGCGCGCCCACCTCCTCGGGCGCGCACGGCGAGGCGCACAGCCCCCCGCCCCCCCCCGCCTCGGCGGGGGAGAGGCAGATGAGGTCGGCGCAGTCGAAGGAGTCGGCGCAGGGGTCCCCCGCCTCCCCCGCCCCCGGCGAGCAGACGCCGAGGCCCGTGAGGGCGAGGCAGCGGCGCCCCCCGCACCCCTCGCCCGGCGGCGCCGCCGGGTCGCAGGGCGCGAGGCAGCGCTGGCGGTCGCGCAGGCAGTAGAGCCCCCCCCCGCACGCGTCGTCCACGCACGCCTCGCCCACCCCCGGGGCGCCGAGGGGCTCGCAGCGCCAGCGGGGGCTGCGCGGCGTGCAGCCAAACCCCTCCGGGCACGCCCCGTAGGGCTCACAGAAGCGCACGCACGTGCGCTGCGCGCACTCGAGCCCCTCCGCGCAGCGCGCCGCGGCGCCGTCGCAGGCGTCGCCGTCGCTCGCGCGCCCCGGGGGCACGCAGAGGCCGCGGATGGACGGGTCGCTCACCTCCACGCACGCCGCTCCCTGCGGGCAGCGAGGCGCGCGCGGGTCACACGCCTCCGCGCACTCGGCGTGGTCGTCGCTGAAGGGCAGGCAGAGGCCCGAGGCGCAGAAGTCGTTGAAGGCGCAGCGGTCGCCAAACGCCCCCGCCCCCGTCCGCACGCAGGTGGCGCCGTTGCTCTCCACGGCGCACACCAGCCCCGCCTTGCACTGCGCCGCCCCAAAGCAGTACTCCCCCTCCTCCGCCACCGCCTGCGCCTCGTCGCTGCACGCGAGCGTGAGCGGCGCGCAGGTGGAGGAGCCGTCCTGCAGATCAAAGCAGCCGGCGTTGGGCGGGCAGGCGTAGCCGGGGGCGGGGCCGCAGGGCTCACCGCAGAAGGCGGCGCC
>VGTA01001026.1 GCA_016874875.1 Deltaproteobacteria bacterium
GGCGTCTGGCCGAGCGGCAGGGCGCCCACCGAGAGGCCGGCGGGGAGGCGGACGTGGAGGTCAAAGGTCGAGGGGAGGGTGGCGACGTTGGGGGGGCCCTGCTCTTGGCCGCGCGAGAGGCGGATCGCCACCACGAGCGACGAGGCGTCCTGCGAGACGAGGGTGAAGCCGAGGGCGTTCTCGGCGCAGGCGTCATCGACCACGCCGTCGCAGTTGTCGTCCACGCCGTCGCAGGTGGCGTCGGTGGCGCTGAGGGGGGGGGCGGGGACGCAGGCGGGGCCGCGTGGGCCACAGGTCTCCGCGCGGTAGCAGGCGCCGAGGCCGCAGCGGGTGGCGGGCACAAAGCCCTCATCCACGCGCCCGTCGCAGTCATCGTCGAGCAGGTTGCAGTCGGCGTCGTTACCGAGGAGAGGGCCGGGCGCGCAAGAGAGGCCCTGCGGCGTACACACGCCGCGCGCGGCGCACACGCCGAGCCCGCAGACCTCGCCCACGAAGCCCTCATCCACCAGCCCGTCGCAGTCGGCGTCGAGGCCGTCGCAGGCGGCGTCGGTCTCCCCGGGGGAGGGGGGGAGGGGGGCACAGCGCTCCTCCCCCGTGGCGCAGAAGCTCTCTTGGCGGCATACGCCGAGGCCGCACGAGAGGGGCTGGTAGCCCTCATCGGCGCGCCCGTCACAGTCGTCATCGCGCCCGTCACAGTTGGCGTCCTCGCCGGAGGGCTGCCCGGCATCGCAGCGGGCGCGCCCGCCATCGCACACCGAGACGCCCGCGCAGGCGCCCTCGCCGCAGGGGGTGGGCTCAAAGTGCTCGTCGGTCAGGCCGTCGCAGTTGTTGTCGACGCCATCACACAGGTCGAGGGCGACGCCGGGGTGGACGGCGGGGTTGGCGTCATCGCAGTCGAGGCCGAGGCAGTCGCGCCCGCGCCCGTAGCCGTCGCCGTCGCCGTCGTTGCAGAACACGGGCGCGCAGAAGCCGCGGGCGGGCGCGCAGAGGCGGGCGGGCGCGCCCGCGTCCGCGCTGGTCGCCGCGCCCCCCGAGGGCTCCTCACAGGAGTAGCCGGCGGGACAGGGGGCGTCGGCGGGGTCGCAGGGGCGCGTGCAGAACGGGGGCGGCGCCTCCTCCCCCGCCGGCGCCGAGGGCGCGTGGCACACGAAGCCCGCGGCGCACGCCCCCGCCCCCGCCTCGCAGGGGGCGCAGAGGGCGTCATCGGGGTCCGGGGCCGCGCCCCCCGCCGCGCCCCCCGCCGCCGCGCCGCCCTCTGCGCCCCCCGCGTCAGCGGGGGCGAGGTCGGGGGTGGAGGTGACGCGCGCGTCCTCGGGGGGGCTCATGTCAACGGGCGCGGGCGGCGAGGGGTCGCCGCAGGCGGCGAGCGCGGCGAGCGCGAAGAGGGGGGTGAGGGTGGCGGGGGCGCGGCGGGGGCGCGGCGGGCGGCGCATGGCTCCTCCTCAGGGTGGGGGCGCGCGAGATGAGCGGCGAGGTGTGCGGTATGTGCTTGACGACTAAAGCCCATT
>VGTA01001027.1 GCA_016874875.1 Deltaproteobacteria bacterium
GCAGGGCGCAGAGCAGGGCGCAGAGCAGGGCGCAGAGTAGGCGCGGCGCGGCGCGGCGCGGCGAGGCGCTTGGGGGCAGCGCCGTCCTTGGGGTATACTACGCGCCCCGAGAGCGCGCCCCCCCGCGGGCGCAGAGAGCAGCGCGCAGATGAACCCGCTCGTGAGAGCCTCCAAGATCGCCGTGACGGGCACCTTCGGCGCAGGCAAGAGCGTGTTTCTGCTCTCGCTCCTCCACCACCTCCACCACCACGACCCCAGCGCCTTCCGCCTCGGCGAGCGCCGCGCGCGCCCCGTGACGCTGCGGGGGGTGCGCGCGGTGGACGTGACCCCCGCCTACCAGCAGTTCCCCTACCCCACGTTCGCCCAGCGCCTCATGCAGCCCAACGGCGGCCTGTGGCCCTCGCGCGTTCACTCCGTGCAGCGCTACCGCCTGCGCCTGCGCCGCGCCGGGCGCCTGCGCGCCGACGAGCTCGAGCTGATGACCTTCCCCCTCGAGCGCCTCATGGACCTCTCCATCGCGCAGACGCCCACCTATGCCGACTGGGCCGACTCGATTCTGCGCCAGATCGACGAGGACCCCCAGGCGAGCCGCCAGGCGCGGCAGTACATGCAGCACCTCGACGCCCCCGACATCCAGCCCGAGCGCCTCCTGTCGGTCTACAAGAGCGCCCTCGCGCAGTTCGTCTTTGACTACAAGCGTTTCGCCGCCCCCTCCACCTTTATGATCGACCTCGACGGCGGGCGCATCGAGGGGGGCGCCCCCAAGGCGGTGAGTCAGGGGCGCTACGTGGGGCTGCCGCCGCACAACGGCAGGGCGGCGCGGGAGTTTATCCCGCTCTCCGCCATCACGCGGATGCGCGCGCCGCAGGTGGCGCGGCAGCACGAGGGGCACTACGCGGCGTACCGCGACGAGGTGGCGCGCCCGCTCTTTGGGGAGGTGGCGGGCGCCGACACGCTCGTGGTGCTGCTCGACGTGGCGGCGGTGCTCTCCGGCGGGCGCGCCGCCTTTGATGAGCAGGTCAACCTCCTCGACGAGCTGCGCCAGCTCGTGCGCGGGCGCGTGCGCGAGCGCAGCGCGCTCGTGAGGAGCCGCGTGTCGCGCGTGGCGCTGGTGGCCACCAAGTGCGACCTCGTGCGCGTCTTTGAGCGCGACGCGCGCCTGCCTAACCTCCTGCGTCAGCTCACGGACCCTTTCGTGGAGGCGCTGCATCCGTCCATTGAAATCGGGCGCTTTTTGTGTAGTCCTTGTGTGGCCACTCGCCCTCACGCCGACCCCGAGATGCTCATCGGGCGCGTCGTCCACGCCGCGCAGAACCCGGAGCGCATCGAGCGCCCCTTCCCGGTCCCCGAGGTCCCGCGCTTCTGGCCCGAGGCCTACACCCCCTCCGACTATCCCTTCTTTAAGGTCTGGCCCCCCGCGCTGCAAGCACATGAGAAGATCACACGCCACCACAAGCTCGATGACGTGTGCCGCTTCCTGCTCGGCTAGCCGGCGCCGGGCGCCCCC
>VGTA01001028.1 GCA_016874875.1 Deltaproteobacteria bacterium
AGTACGGTGTAGCCCCCCCTCGCGGCGCCCCCCCCCCGGCGCTCAGCTGTTGATCAGCTGTTGAGCAGGCTCTGCACCAGCTGTAGACCAAAGGTCCCCTGCTGGTTAATCTGCCTGAGCATCGAGATGCCCGCCTGCTGCACGATGAGCGCCCGACTCTGGCGCGCCACCTCCACGGCGAAATCGGCGTCCTTGACGCGGGAGCCGTAGACCTCTGTTTGGTAGAGGGCGGTGGAGAGCGAGTTGATCTCCTGCGAGATGCGATTCTGGAGGGCGCCCGTGTTGGAGCGCGCGCCGTTGATCTGCTCGAGGGCGAAATTCACCAAGCGAATCGCCTCCTCCGCGCCGCGCTGCGTGCCGAGGTTGATCTTGGCGATCGACTCCTCGGTGTTGACGCCGAGGAACGCCGCGCTCAGCGTGTCGAGGGTGCCGGGGGCGTTGACGAGGGCGGGGTCGCCCACGTAGAGCATGCGCCCGAGCTTGTTGTCCACGTTGAGGTCGCTGTAGGCGAGCTCGATGTTCTTCTTGGACTCCAAGATCAGCTGCGCCCCAAAGTTCTGGCTCAGCGAGCCCACCACGTCGATGTAGAACTTGTCGCCCGCGTACAGGCGGTTGGCCTCCCCGGCGCCGGTGTTCAGGTCGAACTGCATAAACACGCCCTGGCCGATATAGCCGGGGCCGCCGATGTTGTTGACGTTCACGTTGGGGGTCGAGGCGGCGCTGAAGTCCACGGTGAGCGCCCCGCCGTCGCTCATGGGGCCGTTGTCGAGGCGGCGGGCGCGCAGCACCGCCCCGCCGTCCACGTCGCCCGTGGTGATCACCTCCACCTCGATGGTGGTGGGGTAGGCGGGGTCCTGCCCACCCACCGAGAAATCCCCGCGGTAGCCGCGCGCCTGGAAGCGGACCTCGTCGCCCACCTGAAAGTTGCCGTCCGCCGAGAACTGCAGCACCACGCCGTCGGGGAGGGCGACGGAGCCTGTGTTGCTGATGGTGTAGACGGTGTCCTCAAAGGCGCTGTTGACGGGGTTGACGAAGATCTGCTCCCCGGTCTTGAGGGTGCCGATGAACTCATCCACCACGTACTTGTCCCCAGCGTCGAGGTGGGGGGCGGTGACGGTGAGGGCGTAGCGGCTGCCCACCTCAAACTCATCGGCGAGGAGCTGGCTGGTGAAGGCGTCGTTGACCTGCAGGGAGCGCACGTCGAGGTCCGCGACCATGGCGGCGCCCGCCATCGACAGCTGCCCGCCGGTGAGGCTGAGGGTGTAGGTGTCGTCGAAGCCGCGCACGGCGTCGGTGATGACGAGGTCGAAGCCTGGGTCGGCGGGCAGGAAGTTGGCGAGGTCGATGGTGGTGCTGCCAAAATCCTGCGCCACGGCGAAGCTCGTGGAGAAGCCCAAGCCCCCGCCGTTCTCGGTCACGTTCACCGACGTGGCCTTGGAGAGGGTGAGCGTGTAGGTGTCATCGACCTGCCGGTCAAACGTCGTGAACTCCACCACCACCCCCACC